>JAGQPV010000055.1 GCA_020426545.1 Planctomycetaceae bacterium | reverse complement strand
AATATCGAACCGGAAGTCGCCCACCATGACGACCTCTTCCGGGCAGAACCCCCATTCCTTGCAGATCTTCAGAATCCCCGCGGGATCGGGCTTGGCGGGTGCATCTTCCCGGGCGAGCACGGGGCGAAAGCTTGTCAGCTGCAGGGCGGTGAGCATGGCCCGGGCCGGTTTACGGGCGTTCCGTGTCAGAATGGCATGGGGCAGGGCGAGTTCCTGCAGGGTCGCCGCCAGACGATCGGCCCCGGCAATGAGGACCGCCCGCTCGATGGCTTCCGCCTCGTGCCGGTTGAGAATCTGACAGCACATCTCCCGGCGCGGCCCGGGAGGCATGTCGCGGATGGCTTCGAGAATGGGCATGCCGGCGGGCAGTTCCATTTCCTGCCGCATGGCGGAAAAGTCGAGCCGGGAATCGACCAGAGTTCCATCCATATCAAAAATCAGACCGCGGACCCGGGGGACCGCCGGCCTGGCCGGGCCTGATTCATGCATGCGGAACAGCTTTCAGCCCAGGTGGTCCAGATGAAAACGGGAGTTCAATGTCACCAGCATCGTCTGCCCGGTCGCTTCCCGCTGAATCATGTTGACGCAGCAGTTGGACTGTTTGAGCGTGCGGGTTTTTTCAATCGACAGATCGAGCAGCGACCCCAGACAGACGCGGTTCACGACATTATGTGCCACCACCGCCACCCGCTGGCCGGCGTGTCTGTCGAGAATGTTCTCCAGTGCCGGCATCGCCCGTCGCAGCACATCGCCGTAGCTTTCCCCCTCCATGTAGGGGGTATTCATGCAGTCAGCCAGGAATGCCTCGTATTCCGCGGGGAACTCGCTGCTGATGCGATCCCAGCTCATTCCTTCCCACCGGCCGACATCCACTTCGCCCAGTTCGGGAACAGTCTGCGGCTCCAGCTGGAAATGTTCAGCGATCAGGGAGGCTGTTTCACGGGCCCGACGCAGGGTGCTGCAGTAGACAGCATCGAGACGGAAAGTCTTGAGATATTCGGCCACCGCATGTGCCTGTGCGCGACCCGTCTCACTTAACGGACCATCCAGACCCCGTCCCTGCAGAATATAGGGCCGCTGTTCATTGGCTTCCGTAGCACCATGCCGAATGAGGTACAGGGTGGCCGGCTCGGACGCTGGTTCGTGCTGAGAGGTCCCGGTCTTCGTCATGATGATTCCGGTGAGATTTCCTGTGATGGAGGGGACTGGAACAGGAAGGGCAAACCTGCCTGCCGGCTGTGCGGGAAACATAGCAGATGGGGCGGCTGTTCCCCAACCGTGAGCTCCGCCCCCTGTCGCATGGGCGGTTGCGTTCCTGCGACGCTGCCGCGAGCAGACAGGCGACTCCGGGGCGAGGTGCTGTCGCTGCCGTCCGATCGACCGCGGATGCTGGATATGGAACAGCAGCACCTGCCTGTCGGCCGGCGCAAAACCGAATGAACAGCGCCGCCCGCAGAGCAGCCGATTCCCCCTGCTGCGAAAAAGCGGGCTGGTGGCGAATTTTTGGCGAAAGCCGAAAGTGGCCCTCATTTTTCGTTGACAGCCGGATCCCGATCGTACAGCATGAAACTGGTTGAGTTCATCTCTCGCCTCCTGCCCGCACCAGATGATTGCCCCCTGGGGCCTGGCTGCCGGGTAACCAGCCAACCAGCGCTGCACACTCTCCCTCGGGAACCGTGCACCTGTCTGAACGACTCAACCCCGCAAAAACATCATAGTCAGGGAAGGATCCCGCATTTCTGTTGCAGCTCATGCTGTGGATTTTTCCCGCCAGACATCAAGTTAACCCGACAGTTACCGATTCTTTCTGCGATTGATGACCCGGCTTTCCGCATGCCGTTTGCGTTTGATACGGGATTGCCGGGGCTGTCTGTGATCACCTCTCACCAGTTTCTCTCAGGCGTGTTCCCGTGGCCGAGTGTCCGGCGGTGCCAGTCATCGGCCTGATTGGCGGAATTGGTTCCGGCAAAAGTTCTGTCGCCCGGGAATTCGCCCGCACCGGTTCCGCGGTGGTTCTTGATGCGGACCATGCAGGCCACCTGGCTCTGGAACAGGCAGACATCAAGAGCCGGATTCGAAGCCGCTTCGGGGCAGAGGTGTTTGATTCAGAAGGTAAAGTGCTGCGGAAGCAGCTGGCACAGCTGGTTTTCGGCAGCAGTTCCCGCCATCGTCAGGCCCTGCACGATCTGGAACAGATTCTGCACCCGGCCATCCGGGAAGTGTTTGACCGGGCAATTGAACAGGCCCGGGCAGAGGGAACCGCGGAAGTGATTCTGCTGGATGCGGCTGTTCTGCTGGAAGCCGGCTGGCAGGACCGTTGCGACGCAGTGGTTTTTGTGAACACTCCGCCTGCCATCAGGCGGGAACGTATTCTGATAAAGAGAGGCTGGAGCGAAGAAGAGCTCCAGCGAAGAGAAGCCAGTCAACTCAGTCTGGAGGAAAAACAACGCCGATCTGATTATCATCTGGATAACTCGGGTTCGCTCGCCGATGCATCCCGCCAGCTGGGGCAGTTTATCTCACAGACTGTCGCCCGGTGCCGGGAACAGTCCGGCAGCAGTTAACCCGGCAGTGGCCAGGTCCTGCAATCAGCCTTTCGCCCGTGAACATCAGGGCGAAGTCGCTCCACCGGGTGCCGGCCGGCCATGTTTCGGAACTCAGCGCAGACTCCGGCAGCCGTCCCGCCGGAAAACTGAGATCCTTTTGCCTGCCACAGCGTACAATCCAGTAATCGGATTTCATTTCTGTTGACTGCCTGGCTTTCCAGGCAGAATCACTCCAGACCAGCTTTCGACGATACACACCACACCGCAGCCAGCGGAATTCAGCCACACGGCCAGCTGCTGGCACTCCCGTCATATCAGGTCTTGCGCAGAATCCTGCATCCAGGACGATCCGGAAGGTTTCCGTCATGCCAAAAGCCCCCCGACCCCGCTCCTCCCAGTCCGATACAGGCAGCGTGGCGACAGCAGCCCAGACCGCGGGCGATGCTCCCCGGCCCGGCTACAGCCCGGACGACCGCTATGAGGAAATCAAGCGGGGCGATATTCATATTGCCGAGCTGCAGCGGTGCACCATGAAGGAACTGCTGGAGCTGGCCCGGAAGGAACACCTTTCCGAATATACCGGCCTGAAGAAGCAGGATCTGATTTTCAAGATCCTCAAAGAGCGCACCAAGATGAACGGGCTGATGTTCGGGGAAGGGACCCTGGAGATTCTGCCGGATGGCTTCGGCTTCCTCCGCAGCCCGGATTATCACTATCTGCCGTGCCCCGATGACATTTACGTCAGCCCGTCGCAGATTCGACGGTTCGGCCTGCGGACCGGTGCCACTGTCGCCGGCCAGATTCGCCCGCCGAAGGAGAATGAACGCTACTTTGCCCTGCTGCGGGTCGAAGCCATCAACGGCCAGGACCCGAACCTGCTGAGCGATAAGGTGTTCTTCGACGACCTGACGCCGCTGCACCCCACCCGACGGCTGCAGCTGGCCGCCGATCCGAACGAACTGAGCACGCGGGTGGTGGATATTGTGGCCCCCATCGGCATGGGACAGCGGGGTCTGATCGTGTCTCCGCCACGTGCCGGTAAAACGATTCTGCTGCAGCAGCTGGCTCAGACGACTCTCAAGGCTCATCCTGATGCCTACGTGATCGTCCTGCTGATCGACGAGCGGCCGGAAGAAGTCACCGAGATGGAGCGGCAGGTGAAAAGCCGCAACAGTGAAGTGATCAGCAGCACCTTCGACGAACCGCCCAGTCGGCACATTCAGGTGTCGGAGATGGTGATTGAGAAGGCCAAACGGATGGTCGAGTACGGCCACGATGTGGTCATCTTTCTCGATTCCATCACCCGGCTGGCCCGGGCGTGGAACACCGAGTGCCCGCATTCCGGAAAAATCCTCACCGGTGGTGTGGATGCCAATGCCCTGCAGCACCCGAAACGGTTCTTCGGGGCCGCCCGCTGCGTGGAAGAGGGCGGCAGCCTGACGATCATTGCCACCGCACTGGTCGATACCGGCAGCAAGATGGACGATGTGATCTTCGAAGAGTTCAAAGGCACGGGTAACACGGAACTGCATCTCGACCGCCGCATGGTGGAGAAGCGGGTGTGGCCGGCCATTGACGTGAACAAGTCCGGTACCCGTCGCGAAGAACTGCTGATGCACGAGGAAGAACTGCGGCGGGTGTGGATTCTGCGGCGGGTGCTGAACGATATGAACCCCGTCGAGGCGATGGAATTCCTGACCGGTCGCATGCGGAAATCGAAGACCAACGAAGAGTTCCTGATGAGCATGAACCTCGGCTGAATCGCCTGACTCTGTTTGTGCTCTTATGTGGACCAACCCCGTGCAGCCAGCCGGCGAGACTGTCGTTCCCGGCCGGCTGCCCCGAGACTGAACCTGCCTTCCAGCTGAAAACCGCCGCCAGGCGCATCACACCATGAATCCCCGCACCATCGATGGCCGGCTGGCCGCTGGCAACTCCCGCTTCGCGCTGGTGGTCGCCCGCTTCAACGAACTGGTTACTTCCCGTCTGCTGGAAGGAGCGCTCGATACGCTCCGCCGGCACGGAGCAGCCGAAGAACAGGTGACCGTCGTTCGGGTGCCGGGCTCCTTCGAACTGCCACTGGTCGCCGACCGCCTGGCCCGCAGCGGCCAGTTCGATGCCGTCTGCTGCCTGGGTGCCGTGATTCAGGGCCAGACGACCCACCACGAATACATCAACCAGCAGGTCGCCCGGGGATTCATGCAGACCTCGCTGGAAACAGGCGTGCCGGTGCTGTTCGGCGTGCTGACCTGCCAGACCATGGAACAGGCACTGGACCGGGCCGGCGGCAAGGCCGGCAACAAGGGAGCAGAAGCGGTTCTGGCCGCACTGGAAGTGGTCGATGTCCTGGGCCAGCTGCCCGAAGCCGAACAGGGCTGACTGACTGACGCTCCCGCTGCCAGAGACGCCCCCGACAGCAGGGGGCGGCAGAGCAGCCGTTTTCCGAACGACTACCCGCCGGCGGTTACCGGTTTTCCGCCTGTGGCACCGTCACTGCATTTTCTCAATCGGAGTGTCCGGCAGCAGCCGGGCGAAAGAATTCATGGCACGTCGCAGCAAGGCCCGTCAGGTCGTCCTGCAGATGCTCTTTCAGTGTGATCTGAACGCTGATGTGGGCCCGCATACTGTCCGGGCAATGATCAATGAGCAGATCGAAGACCGCGCCCTGCGCAATTTCTCCTGGGGCCTGTACTCCGGCGTGATGGAGAACCGGAACGCCATCGATGCGCGAATCCAGCGGGTGGCGCAGAACTGGTCGCTCGACCGCATGGCTCCCACCGACCAGAATGTGTTGCGGATGTGCGTGTTCGAGATGCTGTACAGCGACACGCCTCCTCCCGTGGCCGTTGATGAGGCCATCGATCTGGCACGCACCTTCGGCACGAATCAGTCGGCCCCGTTTGTGAATGGTCTGCTCGACCAGCTGATGCCGGGGGCCCGGCCTCCGGCCGCCATCAGGCAGGATGCGGCTGCAGAGTCGGCAGCGGGCGAAGCAACCCCGCCAGGGCAGGAAGCCTCCGGGAACCTGGCCACGGACGAAAGTGCCGGCGGCCGACGGGACCCCCGCCGCCGTATGGCGGGCCACAACGCACAGCTGACCCCTTCGGTCCCGGGGATGAAGGCCTATATTCAGCCACCGGCCGTTCCCCTGTCGATGATGCCGCAGACACCACCCGCGGAGGCAGCTCACGAGACGGAAGCCCCGTCGGCTGCGGATGCGGAGGCGAATGCTGACAGCCCTGTTGCGGAAAGCCCGGCTGAGGCTCAAGTACCGGAAGTGGAAATAGTAGCCAGCACAGCAGCGACTCCCGCTGGTGACCAGGCGGAAGCCCGGCCGCAGGAGCCCGCCCCCTCTGCGGCAGAGTCTGTTTCTGCAGAGTCTGTTTCTGCTGGGTCACTCCCCAGAGAGTCCGGTTCGCTGCCGGCAGAGACTCACGCGGAGCAGTCGGTCGAGGACTGTGCAGCCGGGGAAGAGCCGGCGGCCAGCGGCTCGCCGCAGGCGGATTCGTCGCACGACACGTCCCCGGACACCGCCCCTCCACAGGTCGCACCTCCGGAAGCTGGGACACCCGAAGCGGTCACACCAGAAGCTGTGACACCGGAAGCTGTGACACCGGAAGCTGTGACACCGGAAGCTGTGACACCGGAAGACGTGACACCGGAAGACGTGACACCGGAAGACGTGACACCGGAAGACGTGACACCGGAAACTGTCGCCGCGGAAGAGATCGAACCGGCTCAGGTGGAGTCCTCTGAGGACGACTCTCCACAGGATGGCCCGGCTCAGTACGAGTCTCCCCGGCAGGACGCGCCGCAGGATGACTCCCGCCAGAACGCCTGAATGAACACCGCGGGTGGTTCCTGATCGCCGTCCGCTGTCCTCAGGTTTCGCCGTACGCGGTCTGGTCATACCAGCTGGGGCCGGTGGTCACATCGACCACCAGCGGCACCTCCAGCTCGAGGGCGGACTCCATCTCCGCACGCACCAGTTCGACCGTGGCGGGCACATCGGCCTCGGCGGCTTCGAATACGAGTTCGTCGTGAATCTGCAGCAGCATGAAGGCGTCCAGGCTGCTTTCGCCCAGCCGCCGGTCGATGGCAATCATGGCCCGCTTGATCAGGTCGGCCGCGGAACCCTGAATCACCGTGTTGATTGCCGTGCGTTCCGGCAGAGTGAGCTGGCCGGATTTCCGCTGGGCACGAATGCCGGCAATCGCTCGCCTCCGTCCGAGAATGGTTGTCGCGAAACCGCTGGCAGCCGTCTCTTCCAGCACCTGCTCCAGATAGTCCCGCACGCCGGAATACTTCTCGAAATACCCTTCGATGAAGGCGGCTGCCTCGGCCTGCCCGATTCCCAGTGCCGCCGCCAGCCCGAACGCACTCTGACCGTAGATCACCCCAAAGTTGACCGCTTTGGCGATCCGCCGCATGTCGCGGTCCACGTCGGCCGGGTCGACGCCAAACACCTGGGCGGCAACGGCCCGGTGAATGTCTTCCCCCGAAGTGAATGCCGCCCGCATCGCCTCATCGCCGCTGAACTGAGCCAGCATTCGCAGTTCGATCTGAGAATAGTCCGCACAGATCAGCTGCCAGCCCGCATCGCCCGGAACGAAGCCCCGTCGCACGCGGCGGCCTTCTTCCGTGCGAATCGGAATGTTCTGCAGATTCGGTTCGCTGGAACTGAGCCGGCCCGTGGCAGCCACTACCTGATTGAACGAGGCATGAATCCGCCCGGTCTCCGGATTCACCAGCGCGGGCAGGGCCTCCAGATACGTGCCCCGCAGCTTGCTCAGCTGGCGGTGTTCGGTAATCAGCTTCGGCAGCGGGTGCAGCGGGGCCAGTTTTTCCAGCACTTCCTGGTCGGTGCTGGGGCCGGTTTTGGTCTTCTTCTGCACCGGCAGGTTGAGTTCATCGAACAGCACGACCCGCAGCTGCATGGGCGAATCGATGTTGAATTCATGCCCGGCCTCGGCGTAAATCTGCCCGACCAGCTCTTCCAGCCGAGTGGCCAGTTCCGCGCTCTGTTCCCTGAGTTCTTCGGCGTTCAGTCGAATTCCGCGATACTGCATACGGGCCAGCACGGGAATCAGCGGCCGTTCCAGATTCTGATACAGCTCCCACAGGCCTTCCCGGTGAAGCTCGGCTTCGATCCGTTCGGCCAGCTGCCAGGCGATGTCGGCGTCTTCGGTCGCGTACTCGGCCGTGCGGTCGATATCGACCTCGAACATTTTGATCTGCTGCTTCCCCTTGCCGATCAGCTCGGTGATGGGAATCATCCGGTGCTGCAGGTACCGCTCCGCCAGTGAGTCGAGCTTGTGGGTCCGCGCTCCGGCATCCAGCAGATAATCGCCGATCATCGGATCCATGCCCACGCCGGCCAGCTCGATGCCGGCCCGCAGCAGGACGATCATGTCGTACTTCAGGTTCTGGTTGGCAATCCGGCGGTCGGGATCTTCCAGTATCGGCCGCAGGGCCTCGCAGACGGCTTTTCCCTCGAGCGTCGGCTGTCCTGGCGGGCCATCGACCGGCAGGTAGTACGCATGCCCGGCCTGCCAGCAGAAGGCCCAGCCCACGATATCAACCCGCGCCGCATTGAGCCCGGTGGTTTCCAGATCCACGCAGAACGCCTGCTGCTGCTCCAGCTGTGCGAGAAAGGTCGCGAATTTCTCCGGCGTGTCGATGGTGTCCCACGTGCGTTCCGCAGGGGGGCTGCCGTCTTCCGTTGCGGCACCATCCGGGCTGCCGCCGGGAGTCAGTGCCCGCATCTCATCGGTCAGGCGGCCGAAGGCCAGCTCGGTGAACAGCTCCAGCAGGCATTCGCGGTCGGGTTCGCAGACGCGGGCGGCTTCCCAGTCGAACTCCAGCTCCAGATGCTGATTCAGGGTGACCAGCTCGCGGCTGAGGAGGGCCTGTTCGGCAAAGGTCTTCAGGTTTTCCTGCAGTTTTTTGCCTTTTGCTGTTTCCGGATGGGCCAGCACTTCCTCCAGCGTGCCGTGCTGTTCCAGCAGAGCCTGTGCCTTCTTCGGCCCCACGAGCGGCACTCCGGGAACGTTGTCCACGCTGTCGCCCACCAGGGCCTGGAAGTCGATCACCTGTTCCGGCCGCACGCCCCAGTCTTCAATCAGCCCGTCCACATCGAGGTAGCTGTTCTTGCGGATATTGAAAATCTGCACCTGCGGGCCCAGCAACTGACGACAGTCCTTGTCGGCGGAAACGATCCGCACTTCCATGCCCAGCTCGACCGCCTGCCGGGTGAGCGTGGCAATCACATCGTCGGCTTCCCACTCGGCCAGGCTCACGGCAGGAATGCGGAAGCCTTCAATCACCTGCTGAATCAGCGGGATCTGCGGGGCGAGGTCCGGGGGGATCTCGGTGCGGTTGGCTTTGTATTCGGGATACAAAACCGTGCGGGTGCCGGACCCGGGCGAATCCATCGCACAGATCAGGTGAGACGGCTGCTCGTCCCGCAGCAGGCGGATCAGATCGCGGGTGAAGCCGTATACGGCGTTCGTCGGCTGGCCCTGCTTGCCCGTCATGGGGGCACGGATGGCGTGGAACACCTGGAACATCAGCGAGAAGGTATCGACGAGGTACACGCAGTCCGGCATGGGGTACTTTCGGTTCGGAGGCAGCTGGCAACGGGTGTGTTGTACCCGGATCAGCCGGATTGTGCCCGCCGCTGCGGAATTCGGGGCGTGTCCTCCAGCAAACCCGCCGGGCCGACTGGCCGGTCACGCGGATCGGGCAGGCAGTGCAGGGCAGGCACCACGTCCGATGACCGGCTTCCGCCGGACTATGGCTGCCCCTGTTTCAAGGTTGCCAGGTAAGCCACCAGATCGCGAATCTCCCGCAGAGACAGCACCTTCTTGACATCGGGCATGGGCGACTTCGGCTGGCTGCGTTCTTCGATCTCATCCTGCGGAATCGTTCGTTTCTCGCCCGTGGCCAGCTGAATGGTCACCGCTTCCGGTGATTCCGCCTGCAGATTGCCGGTGACGACTTTGCCACTGGTCAGCACGAGGGCGACCGAGCCAAAGCCTTTCGCGATTTTCGCATCGGGATCGATCAGCGATTCCAGCAGGTGGCTGCGGGGATTCTTCCCGGCGATCTCCTTCAGCGGCGGTCCCGCTGTCCCGCCGGATTGTTCCGCGGTATGACAGCGGATGCACTGGGCCGTCCGGTGGCCGACGAACAGTTCCCGCCCGCGGGCCGGGTCACCGCCCTCAAGTGCCAGGTTGTACTGCTGCAGCAGGCTGCCGCCTGTACGGGCCGCATCAAACTGCTCCAGCTGCTGGCGGCCTGCCGGTGTCGCCCGGTTTCGGGCCGCTTCATACACATCGAGCATCATTTCCGGCGGGACTTTCCCGCCGGCCAGCCGCTCTGCCCAGGCATCCAGCTGCGCAGCGGCCTGCGGCTGCTCCATCGTTGCCAGTGCGGCCAGGGCTGCCTGACGTTCGGTGAGTTCGGCCTGGTCATCGGTCAGCACGGAGGACAGCAGTTCCAGCCCGCGGGCGGCATCTTCCCGGGCCACAACAACTCGCGCGGCGGATCTCAGTCGGGGCGAAGCCGAGTTCAATGCCAGATCGACCGCAGCCGGCAGCTGGCTGGATTTGCGGCTGGCCAGCAGGTTCAACGCGGCAATGCGGGCCGATTCCTGCCGCTGGCTGTCTTCCAGCCAGGTGAAGAATGTTGCCTCATCGGCCGTCACACCCAGCTGATCGATCAGCCTGGTAACCGACGTCAGCAGCTCGCCTTCGCTGCCGGCCAGCAGGGCAGCCACATGCCGTTCGACGGCACGGCGGACAATCGCTGGATCTCGTTTTTCGAGGGGCCGCCAGTTCCCGTTCACCCGGTCCCGCTGGGCGGGGTTGCTCCAGTCGGCCAGTGCGGCCACTGCTTCCGCCCGGGCGATGGCGGAATTCGACCGGTTCGCCGCAAAGGCCGCCACCGCAGCCGCATGCTGTTCGGTGCCGAGGCGGAAGTTCGCATGAAGCACCCGTCGGGCCAGGGCATCAGGCTCCGGCTGGGGAGAACGGCCGAGCCGGGCGATCTGAGCGGCCAGCGGTTCCGTGGCTTCCTCAATGGGCATGTCGTTAATGGCCCTGGCGGCTTCCGTCACCAGCGGCAGGGAAGCATCTTCCAGGAAACGGCTGATGCGAGGATCCTTCGCCCGCCGCAGCACCAGCAGCACGCCCAGCCGCACCGCTGCGTTCTCGTCGGCCGCACGAGTCAGTACCGTGTCCACATCATCCATGCCGGCCAGGCCCATGACGGCCGCATGCCGCAGCCACGGGTCCTGGTTGTCGTTCTGCTTCAGCAGCTCACACAGCGGGGCGATGGCCGCCTGGTGCTGCAGTCGGCCTGCGGCAATCGCCGCGAACGACTGCACCCGCGGGCTGTCATCAGTCAGCCGGGCGGCGATGGATTCGGCAGCGGGGGCATATCGCAGGTCACCCAGTACCCGCACCGCCTGGGCGCGGATTTCCGCATCGGCGTCGTTCACCAGTGGCAGCAGATGTTTCGCCACCGCGGGCTCCTGGCGGGCAATCTGCCACAGGGCCCAGACGGCATGCCTGCGAGCCAGTGGTTCTGCGGAGCTGTCGAGGACACGGGCCAGCTGACGGACGGCTCCCGGGCCTTTGTCGGCCAGAGCGAACTGTGCCCGCTGCCGTACCCGCAGATCGGCATGGCCCAGCAGCCGCAGCAGTTCCGAACCGCTCTGCGACTGAAAACCGGTGCGAAACAGTTCCCGCACGGCTTCGACTTCAAACGAATCCGCCTGGAAGGGATCGTGCAGCGTGAAGATACGTCCGCGACCGCCCGGCCCGTTCCAGTCGAGTTTCACAAAGTCCGAAACATACACGCGGCCATCGGTGCCGAATTCAATGTCGGTCGCCTTGATGGGTTTCAGAAAATCCTGCTGATCAACTTTTTCGAAGCCGGCCCCCTTCGGCTGAACGCCGAACTCTTCAATCCCGCCGTTCCCCGTGTAGTTGCACATGAAGAACCGGCCGGCGAAACGCTCGGGCAGGCCGGTGCCGGGGCAGTACGCGAATCCCGAAGGGCCCGCTCCCAGCGAACCCACCGGCGGCAGCAGCCAGGCCGGCTGGCCCTCATGCGGCAGATGCCACATCTGTTCGGCATGCCACGGCCCCACCAGGTACGGTTCGGGAATGGTCTGGAAGGCCATGTTCCAGCCGCTGTCGGCCCCTTCCATCACATACACCAGACGGGAGTGATCGCCCTTGTCGCAGTTGTTGTCGGCGGCGAACAGATTACCGAACTCATCGAAGGCCAGCTCCTGCGGATTCCGCAGACCGATATGAATCAGCTCGAGGTGGGCACCATCCGGCTCGCAGCGGAACACGGCTCCCCGCCGCGGCCCGTGCAGCACATGGCCCTCGTGAGTTGTCACGTGAAAGCCACGGTCGCCCACCGAGAAGTACAGCCGGCCATCCGGCCCCCAGCACAGGCCGTGCAGGTCATGCCCCAGAAAGGCCGCATTCACGCCGAAGCCCCGGTGCAGCGATTTTCTCTTCTCGGCCACTCCATCACCGTCGGCATCTTCCAGCAGCCACAGATGAGGAATGCAGGTGAACCACACCTTGCCCTCCCGGGCGATGAGACCGGCCGCCAGGCCATCCAGCGGATGATTAAACCCCGTAGCGAAGATGGTGGAGCGATCGGCCCGGCCATCGCCGGTGGTATCTTCCAACAGACGGACCTGATCGGTCACACGGGTGAACCATTCCATCCCGCCGTCGAATTTCTCGGCCCATTTGCGGTACATGGCCAGCCGGTCGTCGACGGTATTCAGCTGCAGGTCGTCTTCCAGCAGGAAGGCCCGCGTGCGGTTTTCTTCCGTGCCGCGGTTAAAGCGATACTGCTCCGCCACGTACACCCGGTTCTGTTCGTCGAGCGTGATCGCCACCGGGCTGCCCAGTCTCGGCTCGGCGGCATACACCTCGATTTCCAGTTCTTCCGGCTTGCGGAAGGTGGCAATCGCCGCTTCGGCCTCAGCCGTTCCGTCGGGCAGCAGGGGAGCGGTTTCCGGAGGAGATTTTTCGGTCGCGGCAGCAGACTCAGCAGCGGCACTCCGGGCTGCAGGCGGGGCGGTTTCGGCCCGCTGACCGCTGCCGCACAGAACGATCAACACCAGGGCAGCCCCCGCTCCGCCCCCCCAGACAGAAAAACGGCGCAGCTCAAGCAGTCGGAACAGGCGCAGGCTCACAACCGGTCTCCCGCAATGGCCCGGGGGGTCAGGTCCGGCTGCCGTGGCGCAGCCCCATTCATCCCGCCGGGAAGGTCATCGAATGGTTCCAGCGGGACAGAGAGTTCCGCCGGGAACTGATGTGAGCCCATTCTGCCAGTTTCGGCGGGCGAAATTCCAGCGGTGGCTGGAATTTGCTTCCGGGGGCAACGTGTCCCGTGAGTAGTTCTTCGCCCCGTTTCGCCAGTCGATCCTCAGGGCAGAGGGGCAGGTTCCGGCGGTGGGACTGATACCGATTCTGCGGTTTGCAGCGGCCTGCGCGGCTGTATCGCCTTTGGTAACAACCGGCCCGGCTCCTCTGGTGGATCTGCTCACAAAGACTCATGGCAGCCAGTCCACCTCTCTCAGCTGAGCTAATGTCAAAGCAGCAGAGCCTGTCCACCAGTCCGACAACTGTTCCGAGCAAGCGACCAGCGCCATGGCGACGGATTCCAGAACCTTTTCTGCCGCCGGCGGCCACTCCGGCCGGGCGGCTACCTGTAAGAACTGCGGCACGACCGAGCCCTGGGGCCCATCGCTGTGGTGCCCGGACTGCGGCTGGTATCCGGCGTTGAACCGGTGTGTCGATACATCCGACGGGGACGGTTCGTCCGCGGCGTCCGCAGCTGCCCCGTGGGAGCAGCAGGGGCCGGCCAGTTTCCGCGATCTGTTTCCGCTGTGGGCCTGCGCCTGCCTGGCCGGTGTGCTGCTGATCGCCGGGCTGACTGCCGCTCTGGGGTATTCGCTGCTGGATACCGCCCGTTCCCGTGCCATGTGGACGCTGGCCCAGATGGCGGCCGCTTCCGTGGTTCTGGGAGCCGTGCATGTGGTGTCGTTCTTTGTCTCCATCCAGAAAAGCGACCGCATTTCCCCGTTCGATGTGCTGCTGAAGCCGGTCGAAATCTGGAAGCTGTCGATTTCCCGCCTTCCGAAAGGTGCCTGGCGGGTGTGCCTGCTGAGCTGGGCGCTGACGGCCCTGATTCTGGCCCCGGTGCTCATTGGCGGAGTCAACTGGATGTCCATATTCGAAGATGGGCTGGTGTCGGAAGAACCGGGGCCAAACCTCCTGCAGTCTGTGGTGGCGACAGCCCAGGCCGGCAGTGGTGGTGGTCAGGCCGACTCACTCGAAGATGCCATCAGCGATTTCGTGGGCGATGCCGAAGCGGCGAGCGGCATCAGCGGCGACGAGGACGGTAAAGACGGGAAGAACGGTAAGAACGCCGACGGAGCGGAAGGAGCCGGGGAAGAAGACGGGGATTCGGAAGAAGAAGGTGCAGAAGGCGAAGACGAAGATGGCGACAAGGAGAAGAGCGAAGACGAGGAGGAACAGAAGAAGGCAGTGCGTCGCCCCATGGCGGAAGACTGCGTGATCGTGGGGTATACCGTCTCCGAGAGTAACCAGCTGGACAAACTGGTGCTGGCCGCCGCGGTGAATAACCGCATTCGCTATGTGGGACGGATCTCCGCCGATGGTATTCCGTCGCAGGTCCGCCGGCAGATGCTGACCCGCATGCGGCAGCTCGGCCGGAGTACGCCGTTCGTGCATTCCCCGCTGATTGCCCGGTGGCTCCGCCCGGTGATGATGGTACGGGTGCGGTTTGTGAAATGGTCGCCCAACCAGCGGATGATCGACCCGGCCTTCTCGGCCGTTCTGGAAGATGTCCACTGAGTGCCTGTTCCGGGACAGGCTGCCGCTGCCGACTGCCGCTTACCAGGTTTCGCGTGGCGGGCCACTCGCCGCCACGGCCTGCCATGCCTATGATGCTGGCTGCAGTTGATCGGGCAACGGGGGAGATGTCTCCCGCGAGGTGCCCGGCGCGGATTCACAGCAGGCAGGAAGGGCAGTATGGCTCGGCGGGTGATGAGTATCGGACAGTGTTCCTTTGACGATGGAGCGATCAGCCGCTCGCTTTCCCGGCATTTTGATGCTGACCTCGTCCGCTATGCGGACGGAGAAGCCGCCCTCGAAGCGATTCAGGCCGAGCCGTGGGACCTGGTGCTGGTCAATCGGAAGCTGGATCGCGACGGCTCCGACGGGATGGCCGTCATCCGGCAGCTGAAGGCGGAAACCGCCACCGCAGGCGAGCAGGCCGTGCCGGTGATGCTGGTTTCCAACTTTGCCGAAGCGCAGCAGCAGGCCGAAGCCGCCGGAGCGGTCCCGGGCTTCGGCAAGTCGAACCTGGAAGAAGACCTGTTCCGCGAGCGGCTGGCCCCCTGGCTGAGCTGAATCCACCAGCGGCCGGCTGGCCGCACCTCAGGGCAGCAGCACGACCTGACGGGCTGAACCAGCGGGCGGGCTCGCCTGTCTGGTTGCTGACGGAACCGGCCCCCCGCGGGGCCGCGAAACCCGAACCAGCGACATTTCCCGTGATCCGGCGGGACAAACTCCACCCGCCGGGCCTGCCGTCGTTGCAGGTGCCCGCGGGCTGCCCTATCATACCGGCCCCTCCCGACAGCCTGCGCCAGAGCATGCGGCAGGCGGCTTTCCCGGTAGAACAGTCCCGCCAGACTCCTCTTTGGCGGGCAGGTTCCGCCGCAGCCAGGTTGAGGGACGATGCCCCGCTTCAAGCCCTGAATGGCCAGCCCTCAAGCAGGGCAGGCCGAACCAACCCGAGGAATCCGAACGGTGCTGCGAACCAGAACCTGTGGCGAAATACGGGCAACAGATGTTGGCGAAACCGCCACTCTCTGCGGCTGGGTCGATGGCTACCGCGATCATGGCGGGCTGGTCTTTATCGACCTGCGGGACCGCTACGGGATCACGCAGATCGTGTTCCATCTCGAAGAAGGCTCCGAGATGCACGAGCAGGCCCGCAGCCTGCGGAACGAAGACGTGATTCAGGCTACGGGTGAAGTTCGCCACCGTGGTGCGGAGATGGTGAACCCCAAACTTCCCACCGGCGAAATTGAAATCCGCTCCAGCGAAGTGAAGTTGCTCAACAAGATCCTGACA
>JAGQPV010000558.1 GCA_020426545.1 Planctomycetaceae bacterium | reverse complement strand
AACCCGCTGCCCGCTCTCACCGGCAAGGGCCGTTCCCCGCACCGGTCCCTGTTCTTCCGCTACCGCACTCATGCGGCTCTGCGAAAAGGGGACTGGAAGATCGTTCGCGAGAAGCCACAGCAGCCGTGGCAGCTGTTTAATCTCTCCCGCGACCCGGGTGAAACGAAAGACGTCGCCGTCAGTCAGCCGGAAATGCTGACAGATCTGCAGACGGAATTTCAGAGATGGCAGCAGGCACTCGAGCGGAATGCCCCGCTGCCAGCCTCCGGGAATGCAGATTCCTCTCCGAAGTAGCTCGTCGGCCAGCCTTATGGCTGGTTCGGGTACAGCCACTTCACCGGGAAACGGGCGACGTGCGTCTCGGCCAGGCCATTATTCTTCCGCCGGTCGCCCCCGCAGTATGCCAGCAGCACGTGTCCATCGACGAACGTCATCGCCGTGTAGCAGTACCAGCCGTGCGGGTTGTCGGCCAGGGTCTTTCCGGCGCTCCAGGTCCGGCCCTCGTCGGTAGAGAGAGCAGCCGTCAGCGGGGTGCGTTTACCGCCGAACCTGGCGCCCTCGCCGCGGTGGTCATTCCACACCAGCAGCAGGTCGCCGGTCGAAGGAATCCGCTCGATCGTCGCTGGCGAAACAGGTGACTTCATCTCCGAGGCCTCCAGCCGCGACCATGTCGCTCCCCGGTCCTCGGACATGGCCACATACTGTGTCCCGCCACTGGTACGGCACCACAGCATCACCCGTCCGTCCTGCAGCTGCAACACCCCTGGTTCCTGGGTGATCACCGGCTTGCCACCCTTCGGTGCCGGCTCCGGTGCCTCGTCGCCGCTCTGCCACGTCCGGCCGCTGTCGTCAGAAAACCAGCAGAGAATCCGGGCGTTGCCAGTCCATTTCTCCCAGCCGTTTCCGTGGTGCTGAGCCAGCGGCAGAATAATGCGACCGTCCTTCAGCTGCACCACCCGGTCGTTGTTGAGCACATAGTAACCCATGTGTGACTCGGGAATAATTTCCGTCGGTTCACTCCACGACTTCGCCTCATCGCTCGAAGTCCGCATCACGGGTCGGCAGTCGGAGAGCGAATTCTTACGCAGGTAGAACAGGGCGATCCGCCCGTCGGCCAGCCGCAGCAGCGAGACCGACATGATGTTGTAATCACCCTCGTTGGGAATCACCGTCACATCGTCATCGGTCCAGGTTGCCCCGCCATCGCGGGAAAAACGGGCTGCCAGATGCGCCTGGGCGTGGTCGCCGGCTCCACCGGTAAAGTGCGTGTAGATCAGCATCATCCGGCCATCCTTCAGCTGGATGAAATCGCCTTCGCTGTTCCGCGGGTTGTCGGGGCCGGGCGGCAGCAGTGCAATCTGCTGCACCGGATTGCCGGCAGTGTCGCCATCGACAGCCACTTCTGCCTCCGGGTCGAGCTGCGCGAGTGTTTCCACCAGCCGGGCCGGATCGTCGCTGGAGAGCGAATCCGGCCGGTGTACCAGCAGCGGCCGCACGTCATCGGGCTGGCCGGTCGAACCATTCAGGTGCAACGTCGCCCCCGTCTTCCGTACGCGGGCCACCAGTGTGGAATCCACCTTCAGCCACCGCGGCCACAGCCGGATCATCTCCACCCCGGCTTCGGCAAACCCTTCGATGGATTCCGGTCGGGGAATCAGTCCCAGCTGGCGGGCCTCAGGCAACAGCTTGCGGAACAGCCTGGCCTGCTCGACAGTGCGTACGCCCACAATGGTTTTCTCCTGTGAACCGTGTGATTTCACCTCGGCGGCCACACGGCGAGCGAACGGCTCCCCCTGCTGCTTGAGGTCCAGCAGCACATCGATCTTGCCGCCGCAGGCTGTCAGCACGTCGCGAAGCGTGGGCACCTGCTGGTCACTGTATTTCCCATCGAACCAGCTGCCCGCATCGAGCCGGCGAACTTCAGCCAGCGTCTTTTCTGCCACATTGCCGCTGCCCGTGGTGGTGCGGTCGAGCGTGGCATCGTGCAGCATCACCAGGTGACCGTCACTCGTGGTCCGCACATCAGCTTCCACTGCGGTGGCCCCCGCTTCAATCGCCCGTGTGATGGCCGCCAGGGTATTCTCCGGCCGGTCGGCACTCGAGCCCCGGTGAGCCACAATCTGCTTCACCGCTCCACATGCGAACGGAGCAGCCACGATCTGCCAGGCGAACAGCAGCAGGGCAGTGCCTGCCCAGGCAGCAACTCTTGTGGAGACACAGGCCTGAATGGCATACGGGAGTCGAAATTGGTGCGGCATCATGAGACCGTGGTTTCCTTCACAACAGTATCCGAGAGCCCCTGCGGAAAATAAGGCAACCAGATTGTACTCGAACAGACGGCGAGAAATCATGGTTTCCTCCCGAGACTCCCGGCGGCGAAGGAGAACCACAACCGACCTGGCCGGGCGCGCACCATTCCTGCTGGCAGGTGTTCCGCAGGCCGCCAGGGACAGATCTGGCAGCTGGTGACGGACGCTCACCGACTTGCTCCGCAGCCGCAATCCAGCAATGTGAATTGCCAGGTCATCAGCGGCTGCCTCCACGCAGCAGCAGGCGGACAGCTCTCCAATTCTCAAGTTCCATTCGCCGAACTCGACTGGTGAGAATGTACGGACGGGCCGAATTCGACATACTGCAGCTGCCAGTTTCTTCCCGAAGTGAAGCAGCCTCCGCCAGCCGGCCTCCGCCCGAACGATTCTCCCTTTGAGCAGGAGCACAGTCGATGAATCACGTCGACCAGAATTCGCGGTCGCTCTCCCGTCGCAGTTTCGTTCGCCAGGGCGCGCTGTACCTGCTGGGAGCCGGAGCCGGGCTGTCGCACGTGTCCCGCATGCTGGCGGAAGACGCGAAACCCGGCGTACGGCTCGGGCTGATCACCGATCTGCACTATGCCGACAAGCCGCCGGCCGGCTCGCGGCACTACCGCGAAACGCTCACCAAGCTGGAGCAGGTGGCCGAACAGTTCGAGCGGGACCGGCCACAGGCGGTGCTCGAACTGGGGGACCTGATCGACGCAGCCGATTCAGTCGCGGTTGAGCAGGGTTACCTCAAACGTATTCATCGGGAGTTCGCGGGCCTGCCCGGCGAGAAACACTGTGTGCTGGGCAACCACTGTGTGTATTCGCTCACGAAAGAGGAATTTCTGGAAGGCGTGGAGCAGAAGAAATCCCATTACTCGTTCGACCTCGGCGGCGTGCACTGTGTCATTCTCGACGCCTGCTTCAACAGTAAGGGCCAGCCCTACGGTCGGAAGAATTTCGTCTGGACTGACACCAGCATTCCCGCCGAGCAGGTCGAGTGGCTCGCGGCCGATCTCAAGGCGGCAACCGGTCCGGTCATTGTGTTTGTCCACCAGCGACTCGACGTGAGCAACCACTACGGCGTGAACAACGCCGCCGCCGTGCGAAAGGTGCTGGAAGACTCCGGGAAGGTGCTGGCCGTGCTGCAGGGGCACAGTCACAAAAACGACCACCGCGAAATCGGCGGCATTCACTACTGCGTGCTGGCCGCCATGGTGGAGGGCTCGGGCGATGCAGACAACGCCTGCGCCACGCTCGATGTCTTCGAAGGCGGAGCAATCCGCATCAGTGGCTTCCGCCGGCAGCAGGCTTACAGCTGGGAGTGAACGCGACTGATGCAACAGCCCGCCCGCTCAGCGTCAGTCCAGGTTCGCTGACGAATGCAGAAACCTCAGACGTTCCGGGCAGCATCCGCAGCGGATTTTCCAGACTGATTCCACCGCTCAAACAGGGCGAGGTCAGCCTGCAGATCGGGCAGATTCTGGAAGGGTTCATGGGTCTCGCTGACCACGAATCCCGAATACCCGGCCTGTGCCAGCATGGTGAGAACCTGCTCAACCATTTCCGCCGACTGAAACATCGGTCGATGCTCGTCGAAACCGGGGAGGTACCCCGGCAGATGCACGTGCCGTACCCGGTCGGCGTGTCGTGACAGAAGCATTTCGACCTCCGCCAGCAGCTCACTCAGCGGGGCATCGTGCAGCGTGAATTTCCAGAGGTGCTCGACGTCCAGCGTCAGCGCATCATACCGTGCTGCCCATTCCCGTATGCCGCTGCGATCCTGAAAATGGTTCTCCACAGCCAGAGTGAGACCGGGATCGATGCCATACAGCTGGCGGCCATACTCGGTCAGCATGGGCTCATGAA
>JAGQPV010000557.1 GCA_020426545.1 Planctomycetaceae bacterium | reverse complement strand
GATGAGCAGGTCAGCCCGAAACGGTCCCGTCCACATCCGTGCCCATGACGGCCGGTGAATAGGCCACCATACCGTGGGGAACATCCTCCGGCCTTCCGTTCAGCACCAGCACCCGGAACGGTTCATCGACGCCAAAGCAGTTCTCCAGGCCGAACCGGCTGGCCGGCTCAAATCCGAAGCGGCTGTAGTACCCGGGTTCTCCCAGCACCACAACCAGCTCGGCCCCCAGTCCACGGCAACGTTCCAGTCCGGCTTCGATCAGTTGGCTGCCGATTCCCTGCCGCTGGAATTCGGGAGCAACGGAAACAGGAGCCAGGCCCAGCCACCGCTGTCCGCCGGACTGGCCGGCAATGGTCACCGGGCTGAAGGCGATGTGCCCCGCCATCAGTGAATTCTGCTGGCCGGCCGCTGTGACTTCCGCCACGAGTGAGAGCGTCAGTTCGTTCCGGTTTCGCAACCGGACGACAATCTCGGCTTCATCCCTCTGGCCGAACGCCTCCTGCACAACCTGGTCAACCGCTGCGGCATCGTTGGCGGTTTCCTCGCGGACGGTCAATTGCAGATCGGGCTGCATGGTGTCGCTCAGCAGTCCTGCTGTCGTCGCAGCGGCGACTCACTGGCCTCGGCCCGCACCATTTCCGCCCGGTGATCGATCGACGATTCCGGCGGATGCAGCGAGCGGATGCAGTAATCGTTCCACCGCAGGGTGAACACGAAACAGGGAGCACCCGCCAGGCTGTACGCGGCGGGCTGGCTTTCCCAGTAAGCCATGCAGCGGCCGGCAGGCCTGCGAAGGTACAACCGCTGCTTGCAGCAGCGGCAGACCAGCCCGACGGGGCTCATCTGGTCTTCCGGCAGCTGGTGGGTCAGGCACAGAGTGTGAGGTGAGTGTGCGTAGCTCATGCCGTTGAGACTACCAGGGGAAGGCTGGTTCCGGCCACTGCTATTGTCCGGCGATGTGGTTTTTCGGCAACATTTCCGCCCCTGGCACCTCTACGACTGGCATAACCACCCGACTGAATCGGGAAAGACTGCTGGCTCAGTCCTTGACTGCGGCAGAAATCCATACCCAGCCAGGCAGATCTCCCATGGCCCCGCTCCCGAGGTCTCTGGCTCGATGTTCACCAGAAAGCCGGGCGGAATACGGGGGATTCTGACTGCGGGCGAGCCGCTTCCGGGGCACTGCTACGGGTTCAGTGCCGCATTCTCCAGCTGAAAGTTGACGTCTTCATTGGGGCCTTCCTTGATGGTGGCTTTCAGCGTGGAATTCGAGTTGTACTCCGCCGGCACTGCCTGAACCACTTCATCGACCATCGTTCCCGGCGGGTTGGGGGGGCCGGCTTCGATCTGTTTACCGGTCCTCTTTGTCCCACGAATCTGCACCAGGTACTGTCCCGCCACCGGCCCCTTCTCCGCGGGGATGGTGTAGGCCCCATTGGTGATGGGGGCTCCTGAGGAAGGCCCGTCCGTGCCGGCTTCGGGGATGAACTGAATACTCCCGTCATCCAGCGGCTCTCCGTTGATGGTCACCTTCCCGGTGACGGGAAAGCGTTCCGGACCATCCGTCCCTCCGCCACATCCGGCAGCAATCAGCAGGGGCAGTATCAGCAACAGTGAGGCCGTGTTCCGTCGGGACATGCGCAGTACATCCTGATGTAGTAAGTCATCATGGTGAAGAGAACACAGTCGGCCACGTTCCGGGTGGAACGCGGCCGGGCAGTGTCCGAGGCAGCATCCGCAACCCACCGGGCCCGGCCTGCCGAAAACCAGTCCATATCGGAACCGGGACAGGGATGGCCAGGTCCGGACGCTCAGAACTCGCCGAGCACTTCATTATCCTGCGGTGTTCCCAGTCGTTCCCAGGTCACAGAGGAAATATTCTCGCTGACAAACCGCACCGCTCCGTCGCCCAGCAGAATATGAACACCGCCTTCATGCAGGCTGCGGGACGAATAGATCATCGCTTTCGTATTGTAAGCACTGTAGGTGCCCGTGCACGGTGCCCGGTCGATACTGACGCAGAATGCCGGGCGGGTTTCATCGGGGATATTCGTGTTCGGCGTGCGGTTATGGTGGTACAGGCAGCCTTCCGGATAGTGCATCACCCCCCGAAAATCGTTACCGGGAACCTTGACCAGTTCGGCAATCATGGATGTGTTGCTCGAACCGTCGAGGAAATCCCGCATGCGGAACGAAGAGATGACATTGAACACCCCTTTAGGGCCGCGGGCCGGTGGTGTGGCCGCTCCCACATATCCCATCGGGCCAATTCCATTATTGCCTGCGTAATTACCGCGAGCATAACCATTCCCCAGCACCAGCTGTCCGTCAAGATCTGACGGGCAGGTCATCACATTCAGCTTCGTGGTTCGCAGTGTATCATTCACATCGCCCGGGCACCCGAAGCAGTTGTTGAAATTGATCGTATTGTACAGCGGCTGCTGGTCGAGAAACGGCAGAATGAACGATACCCAGGTGGCCTCGTTACGGGTGGTCGCTGCTGTCTGGACGTAACCTGGAGGCAGAGTCCCGTGCACGTCGTGATAGTTGTGCAGGGCAAGACCCAGCTGCTTCAGATTATTGCGGCACTGGCTGCGGCGGGCCGCTTCCCGTGCCTGCTGCACTGCGGGCAGCAGCAGGGCAATCAGAATGGCGATGATGGCGATCACTACCAGGAGTTCGATCAGGGTAAAACCGCGGGACAGCCTGCGACGGACGTTCTGCATGGGAGGAATCCTGGTTCGTAATACCGACGAATAACAGCAATATCATCTGACAGCGGAGCCACCAGGCAGGCTGCAGCAACGCGACCTGACAGTCCCCGCCACAAACCCCGTGGAATCGCCCCGCCAGCCGAAGAAAATGGCAGCAGGATTGGCTGGCAGCCTGACGAAAAGGCACCGCCGCCCGCACAGCGGGCAGGGGATTACTCGGACTGCAGCTTGAAATCGATCGTGTTCGGGCCTTCTTCCACCGTCGCCCGCAGTCCGGAGGTCGTTTCCGTGGCGTACTTTCCCGGGACGAGGCACTTTTCGCCCGTATCCTCAAATACGCCTTCCGACACTTCCCGCACTCCCAGATCGTTGCAGATCACCGTCACCAGATGGCTGCCCACAACCGCTCCGCTCCGGTTGCCGGGGGAAAGCAGTTCGTATTTCCCGTTCTCATCCAGCACGGCGGACGCAATCGGCCCGCTGGTCCCCGCATCCCTGTCAGGCAGGAACCGCACGATGCCATTCGTCACCGGAGTTCCATCGAGTGTGACCTGACCGATCACGACAGCAAGTTCCGGACCTTCCGAAGTCGAACAGCCACCCGCCACGGCAGCCAGCACCGCGAAAACAGCAATCGCCCTGCTTGACGAGCGCACAGATTTCAACAGTCGGCCAGGAGTCGGGCGGGCGGCAGGCCGGAAGAAGTCCTCAGAAATTTGACGGAGCAGAAACATACATCAGCCTTCGACGGAAAATTCAGGAGAGGGCGCTGCCGAAACAGCCCGCAAATCCGGGGCCACCGGGGATTATCGCATATTTCCAGCCGCCTGGACACCTTCGGTGAACAAAACTGCCGTTCCGTCACATTCCTGCCGGCGAGGCCGTAAGAACCCGCAAATTCCCGTAACGGGTGACCGGCACAAGTCCGCGGAACCGGGGCACGAAACGAAGGCGGTGCACCTCGAGTTCAGCGGATTTCCCGGTCGACAGAATCCATGCGGGATCTGTATGCTGTACAGGTTATAAGAGTCGCTTTCCGGGGAAATGTCGCCAGCGGACCGGTTCTGCTCATCCAGGCCAGTCAGCCGCTGCGTAATATTCCCAGCCGTTTCCACCTCTGCCTTCCTGTTCGAAAGATGCTCCCCATGCGTTCCGGGAATCCCGTTCTCAGTGAGAAAATGCTGGATCGGTACGGATACGGTGCAGCCACCTCCAGCGGTACCATGACCGTTCAGGGCACGGCCCTGAAAACCGGCATGCTGCTGGTTCTTGTCGCAGCAGCCGCCGCCTTCACCTGGTTCCGTTTCGAGCAGATCGGCCCGCAGGCGGCCATGCCGTGGATGATGGGCGGACTGATCGTCGGCTTCGTGCTGGCGATTATCACCTGCTTCAAGGTCGACTGGGCTCCGTGGACATCGCCCCTGTATGCCGTGGCGGAAGGTCTGTTCCTCG
>JAGQPV010000556.1 GCA_020426545.1 Planctomycetaceae bacterium | reverse complement strand
CTACCGAGGGGAAGTCACCCGGCGGGCTGCGTGATCTGGACTGCGGATTGGAAGCCAGCCTGCCGGACTGTCAAATCCGTCACGACACTGAAGAAGAGGCACCCGCGCACGCCGCAGCGGACTGACAGATGCCCCCGGGATACGGTGGCTCCCTCAGCCCGCTGTGATCACTCAGCCCGGCTGGCCCGAAGTCTGCCGGCAGACATTTCACTACGATGTCAGACTGAAGCTCAGGCTGTTATCGCCCTCTTTCACCGTGGCCGTCTGGTCGGTTGTCGTCTCACTCTGGTACTTCTCCGGCAGGCCTTCCAGCGTGGTTGCGGGTTCGGGCTGTCCCGGCTCTGCCGGCGGCTGATCGCCCAGCCCGACGGGCGTGAAGAACACCTTATACTCCCCCGCCGGCAGTTCGGCCGGCAGCGTAAAGCTGCCGTCTTCCTGCAGGTCGGCATAGGCCCCCGCGCCCGTGGTGGACGAAGCGAAATTGATCCGCCCGGTGGTCCACGGACTGCCATCGAACGTGACATTCCCTGAGACCTGCCCGCTGGGGACGGCCTCTGCTCCGCTCCCGCACCCGCTCAGCAGCACGGTGCCGGCCAGCAGGAACAGGCACAGCCAGTGGCTGCGGAGAGAAAAAAGGCGAATGGTTGTGCGGGTCATCATGAACGGGTCCGCTGATGTTGAGACAGAAAAGAACTGAGGGAAACTCGCTGCCGGCCTCCGGACCGACCCGCGACAGGAATCAGAATTCGCCGAGCACCAGGCCATCATTGGAGGACCCCAGACGCCGCAACGTTTCCAGTGCAATGTTCTCTGAGATAAACCGCGTGGCCCCGTCCGCCAGCAGTGTATGAACTCCCCCTTCGTGCGGAGAGGTCAGCGGGTTATTCGGCGCATAAGTCTGGTCGCCTCCCGCGGGAGCTGCGGGCGGGTTGGGGCTGTAGCGAATCGTATTGACTCCGGTCCCCCAGCTGGCCAGCCCGTTATGACCGGCCCAGCCACCATAGTAGTTACTGCGATAATCCAGGTTATTCACCAGCCCGGAATCCTCACCGATCATCATCGTGTTGGACGTTCCGTCGGTACAGTCCCGGATCCGTGAGGACTTCCAGATTTTCATCATCCCGTTATTACACCAGTACCCGCCGTAAACGACCGAGCCACAGTCAGAGACATAAGGGGCTGTCGAAGCATAGGACCCACTGATGCCGACATAATCCATCGTCATGCCGGTTTCGAGACCCAGCGAGCTGTCCGGCGACTGGGTGCCGTTATTCGTAATGGGGCTGGTAGACGTACTGAACGCCTCGGTCACGGCCGAGGGACATTTATAAGCTGCGATCATGGCATTATTCAGCGCGGCATTTTCCACACCGTAGCCGGAGTTTGTATTCCCGTTACCGGCCGAGTAACCATGTTTGGCAATCGGTGTCTGAGTCAGCCGGTTGTACAGCGGGGCCTGATCGAGATAAGGCAGGATGGAAGCCCGCCAGTTGGCCCGTTCATAACTCTGCTGCGAACCAATGGGAAATGCGCCGAACACATCGTGATAGCTGTGCAGCGCCAGGCCAAGCTGCTTCAGGTTGTTCTTGCACTGGGTTCGTCGGGCCGCTTCGCGGGCCTGCTGCACAGCCGGCAGCAGCAGGGCAATCAGGATGGCAATAATCGCGATTACCACCAGAAGTTCGATCAGCGTAAATCCACTGCTGAACATGCGACGGGATCGGGGCATCTCAATTCTCCGCTCGGCGAGAGGGAATGCGCGTAAGCCCCCTCGAAGGAAATGAATCTGCGAGACATGGTACGATGAGTCTGTGCTGCGCTACCGGGCGAGTAATAGACATCGCCGCAAAGAAGGGGCAGCTGCTCATGCGAGAGCGCGAAATGATTTAGTGAAACTTCAGTTTCCGTAATGCTGTCGTGCTGTCAAGCGGAAAAATTCGCAGGAATGTGGTAGAATCGCTGGATTTAGCGAAATTGATACGGGCGTTCCCCTGAACAAGGTCAATGTTTATGGGGGAAGAACCCCTTGGTGGAATGGGGGCTAATCCTGTGTACAAAAGGGGCCGGGCGGGCCCGGTGTGAGGATGCAGAGCTGCCAGTCTGATGAGGATTCCGATGGGAAAGAGTTGGAAACAATCGTGGCTTCCCCGCAGCAGGGCCGGTCGAACTGCGGTTGTGCTGCTGCCCCTGTGCCTGCTCCTGCTGGGGGGAGGAGGGGTTCTGTTCTGGCTGCGGGACCCGCCGCCCAGTGTCCTGATTGTGACGTTGGATACAACACGTGCGGACCGCCTGGGATGCTATGGCTATGCAGGGGCTGAAACTCCCTTACTCGATACGCTGGCCCGAAAGGGAGTGCTGTTCGAACGGGCGAATTCTCCGGCACCGCTGACACTTCCGGCCCATGCCACTTTCATGACAGGGCTGGAACCACCGGAACACGGACTACGGACCAACGGGCAGGGGCGTCTTCCGGCCGGCATCCCCACGCTGGCGGAACGACTGAAGGCCGAGGGCTATGCCACGGCTGCTTTCGTGGCCTCGTTCGTTCTCGATTCGAAATTCGGACTGGATCGCGGCTTCGATGTGTACGGCGATCATCTGCACGGCAGCGAGCCGACGCAGGACTCACTCCACCGGCAGCGCAGCGGCAATCTTGTGGTGGATGAGGCACTCGAATGGCTTACAGGCATTTCGTCGCAGCCATTCTTCTGCTGGGTCCACCTGTACGATCCGCATTTCCCTTACCTCGAACATCGCGACACTTTCGGCGGAAAGTTCGCCGGGCGCCCATACGATGCGGAGATTGCCTTCACCGACCGGCAGGTGGGGCGACTGCTTCAGTTTCTGGAGAACCATGGCCATGCGGGGCGAACCATCGTGATCGTCGCTGGAGATCATGGTGAGGGCCTGGGGGACCACGTGGAACTGACTCATGGGTATACGCTGTACCGCGAAACGCAGCAGGTGCCCCTTCTGTTGTACGATCCGCAGAGTCCCGCAGCCGGCAAACGGTACGGACAGGTGGTCGCACTGTCGGATGCAGCCCCCACGGTGCTCGATCTGCTGGAACTGGAACCGATAGAGGGGGCCAGCGGAAGGAGCCTTGTCCCGCTGATGCGGGGGGAAACGTTCCCGACGAAACCCTGTTATTCCGCCACGGATGATCCGTTTCTGCAGAATGGCTGGTCGCCGCTGCGAAGCCTGACGACCCGGCAATGGAAATACATCCGCACCAGCCGCCGGGAACTGTACGACCTGATGGCAGACCCGCGGGAGCAGAAGAATCTGGCGGATGAAATGCCGGATGTCATCCGGGCCATGGAGGCACAACTGCTGGAGTTTGAGCAGCGGATGACACGTCGCGGGGCGGAACAGATCCAGTTGAGCGAAGCGGAACGGCGCACGCTGGAAAGCCTCGGATATACGGGGGGCGGTGCGGCGGGCGGAGGGGCAGCCATGGAAGAACCTGTGGACCTCGCTGATCTCCCGGACGTGAAAGACATGCTCCCGCTCGATGTGCGAACGCAGCAGGCTGTGGAGCTGATGGAACAGGGAAAGATCGAGCAGGCGATTGAGGAACTGCGGCAGGTAACTCAGGCCAGTTCAGCACACCATTCGTCTCGAATCTTTCTCGGCGAGGCATTCGAACGGCAGGGCAGGCTGGATGAGGCGATCAAACAGTACAGGAGCGTGGTTGAAGCACGGCCCTCCGCTCTCGATCCACGGCTGAATCTGGGCAGGGTCGCCCTGCAGCAGGGTAATCTGCCGGCCGCGTTGCAGGAATTCCGCGACGCGGTGGCTCTCGAGCCGGATGCGCCCGCAGCGCACTTCAACTTCGGTCGGGCCCTTGCGCTGGATGGCCAGTTCGACGCGGCTGTTGCGGAGTACCGGCAGACGCTCGAACTCGATCCGGCCTTCGCGGATGCCCACCTGGAACTGGGCAATCTGTGGGCCGCACAGGGTCGCGATGACGAGGCGATTTCTGAGCTGCATGCGGAACTGCGGCAGAATCCCCGCTCGGTGGAAGCCCTCATCAACCTGGGAGTGCTGCTGAATCGGAGTGGTCAGGTGATTGAGGCGGAAAGGCGGTTCAGGTCAGCGATCAAAGTCGCTGAGAACAACCCGACGGCGCATCAGTACCTGGGCATCCTGCTGCTCGAACAGGGG
>JAGQPV010000555.1 GCA_020426545.1 Planctomycetaceae bacterium | reverse complement strand
AGCAGGGGAAAGAGGAAGATCCAGACGAGGTCCACAAAGTGCCAGTACAGACCACTGTTCTCGACGAAATCTGTCCAGCGGCTGTCGAGGCTGGCTCCCTGCCACAGCACGACACCAAACAGAATCATACCCACAATCACATGGATCGCGTGGAAGCCGGTCATCAGAAAGTAAGTTGAAGCAAACAGGTTGCCGTACAGAATCGGGTGCGGCTCGTGGATGGAACTCATGTGCGATCTGAGGAAGTAATCCTCGCTGGCAATTTCGGAGCGGGCCACTGTGGTGCTTCCGCCGGAAACCTGCTGGATGGTGACCGATCCCTTGTCTTCACCCGAGGGCATTACCGCCCCCGTCAGGGCTTTTCCGTCGGACAGCTTCACATCGGCCATATTCCGCAGTTCGGCCAGCCGCTCTTCCACCTCGTGCAGTGTAATCGCTGGCGGTTCGTCTCCGGCCAGCTGTTCAGCGATTTCGTCTTCAGCCAGAGTCACGGTTTCGCCTTCCGCGGTCTTCAGCACTGTGCCGGTTGCCGGGGCATCCGCTCCGCCCGCACCGGCAGCCTGCAGCTTTCCGGAGATGGTGCGGCCGTCTTTCGTGACGATGGTCAGGTTCCGGGAATCGAGAGAAGTGCCCAGTGAAATATTTTCCTGCACATGCTGCCGCAGGTTCTGGAAGGCCCGGTCATAAATCACGAAGTGCTGAATCTCGGCCTGACGGGGTGCGGCGGCCTCATCGGCACCAGCGCCCAGTTCGCCCTGCAATGTGGCCCGCTTCTCGTCGAGGTTTCCTTCTTCAGGGACGAGTTCCGTCAGCCAGCCTTCCACGGAAGTCTGCATTTCGTCCACGGCCTTAATCATCGCTTCCTTATCGGTTTCCGCGATATGACCAGGCAGGATGTCGTGCAGAATTTTGCCGGAGTATTCATAGGCTTTAATGCCCAGGAAGACGCAGGCCAGCAGGAAGGTCAGTCCCAGGAACTTGCGGGCGCGGGCAAAATCCCGGTTGCTCATGGCCTCGTGGGCCACCACCACGAAGAAGCTGGATGTAATCAGCACAAAGGTGTTCAGGCCGCCCCAGAACACCAGAATGTGGGTCACGGCCGGGTCAACCGGCCAGCCGGGCGACCCGATCCGCAGCACGATGTAGGCCCCGATGAAGGCCGTGAAGAACATGATCTCCGTGCCCAGGAACAGCCACATACCGAGCTTAGAGTCCGGGATGGGCAGTCCCATCCGCAGTGCGGGTGCCGGGTGGCTGTGGTCGTTTGTGGAACTATGCTCAGTCATGGAAGAGATCTGCTCGAGAAATTCCGTCCGAACGGTTGTCGTGTCAGGCCGGGTACTGCTGCGGCTGAATTACAGCTGCAGCAGAGCAAAGTGGTCCCAGGTCAGTGCTGCCAGCAACAGTGGCAGATACAGCAGCGAAGCAAAAATCAGGCGGCGGGCGGTTGCGGGCGACTGCTTCACAAGGAAGAGAATCGCAAAGACCGCATAGCCGGCCCCCAGAATCATGGCGGCCAGGGAGTAACCCCGGCCAGCCAGGGCAATCTCGCCCGGCAGGAGGCTGACGGGAATGAGAGCCAGCGAGTATGTGGCAGCCAGCCAGCCGGCCAGCTGCGATTTTCCCGCGGAAGGCAGCATACGCAGCCCGGCATTCTGGTATTCCTGACGATACCGCCAGATGATCGCCAGAAAATGCGGGAACTGCCACAGGAACATGATGGCGAACAGCACCAGTGCTTCAATCCCAAGACTGCCCCGCACGGCGGTCCAGCCCAGCACGGGCGGCAGGGCACCGGGAATCGCACCAATCGTGGTGCACAGAGCGGTTCTCCGTTTAAGCGGCGTGTAGACGCCGGCATACATCACCAGCGTGAACAGAGCCAGCAGAGCCGTCAGCGGATTCACCTGCAGGGCCAGGTGCAGGACACCCAGAATTGCGGTGATCGTACCAAACAGAATCGCATCAGCCGGCTGCAGTCGGCCGGCCGGCAGTGGCCGGTCGGCGGTGCGACGCATGCGGGCATCGGTATCGCGTTCGAGTACCTGGTTGAATGCACTGGAAGCTGCCGCCACCAGTGCCACGCCAAACAGGGTGTCCAGCAGAAGGCCCCAGTCCCAGCCTGCCTGACTGCTGCCGAGGGCAAAGCCGACAGTCACCGTCACCAGCACCAGCACGGCGATCCGGGGTTTTATCAGTTCCAGAAAGTCGGCGGGACGGGCTGTAATCACGGCACCCTGCGGGCAGACCGGCAGGGAAACCGCAGCCGAACCGGCGGAGGAGGAACTGCGGACAGCCTTGTGCGAGTGGCCATCGGCATCGGCAGGAAACGCGGTCTGCTGTGTCCGGGACATCAGGACGCCCCCCTGCTGAATGTCGCTGAGTGGTGCGCGGTCGCACGCTCGGGCCGTGCGGCAGCCGGGCTGTACAGCCAGGCCAGACGATAAACACGGCAGGCCAGCGTCACCGCCGCCATCAGAACCAGCATGCCACCCAGCGTATGAGCGGTCCGGAGCCAGATCTGAGCGGGCGAATGATACACGGCCACATAACCGGTGGTGGCAAAGCCGAATCGCGTCACCCAGGCACCGGCTCCCAGCAGAATCTGCAGGAGAACCACTCCCCCCAGTGCCAGCGCGGGCCATTTCAGCCAGCCCACAGGCAGCCGTGCGGCGCGAAATGTCAGAACGAACGACAGGATGGTGACCAGTATGGCCAGCCCCAGATGTTCGTGCAGAGCCGTATGCAGGTGCCGTACAAAACCTCCCGCCAGAAACTGGCAGAAGACCAGCACGGAAGTTATTACCGCCAGAGAACGCAGGGCTGATACGACCTGGTTCCAGCTTTCTGCGGGCTGACTTGCCGTTGCGACCGGGTTTCGCCAGCGGCGCCCCGTCACCAGGGCCACCACGCCCATCAGCGAAAAGACCACCGCGGCAAAGCTGCCATGAATCATCGCCAGTACGCGGGCATCCAGCCGGACACGGCTGCCACCAAGCAGGCCCTGGCAGATCACAGCCAGCAGAACCAGGTACGACAGCACGCGGACCCATTTCCGGGGCTCATATCGTAAAGCGACGCCCGCCAGGCCAATGCTGACAAATCCGATCAGCATCCCCGCCAGACGATGTCCGTGTTCCACAAACTGATCGCCGGCTGATCGCAGCCACGGATAGGTCAGCATTCCATATCCGTCTGATGTCGGCCAGTCGGGAAAGGCCATGCCGGCATCCAGGGTGGTGGTGATGGCACCGACCAGAATCGGCAGCAGCGACACCACCACCGTCAGCACGGCCATGCCGTGCATCAGGCGGGAATGCGTCTCTGTCTGCTCGTTACCGGTGTTCATGCCACAAATTCTTTATCAGCCGGCTGCCTGCGATCAATTCCGCAGCAGCAGGTCACTTGGGGAGGTTCACTGCGGAACTGCCGTGCCGAACCGTGCTTCACTCCGGGAGCACAGGCAGTCGCTGGCACAGAAGCCCGTTATCGTATTGGTCGGTCGCACTCAGGCTGTCGCGGGAGCCTGCTGGGGTGGCGGAGGTTCGGTCTGCGGCAGGAAGTCCGTTTCGGGCTTCAGCGGAGACGAGTACTCGTAAGGTCCACGATAACAGACCGGAGGAATATCGAAGTTGCCGTGGCCCGGAGGCGAGGGAGCCGTCCATTCCAGTCCGTTGGCTTCCCACGGATTCCGGCCCACTTTCGGGCCGCGGAAGACGCTGTAAATCATGTTGCCCAGCAGAAGCAGCTGCGCCACGCCCATCAGGATCGCCGCGATCGTGATGAACTGGTTCATCGGCATCAGGTGGTTCAGGTACGGGTGGATGTACGGGTCGGCATAACGGCGGGGCATGCCGGCCACACCCAGCAGGTGCATCGGGAAGAACGCTCCGTTAAAGCCGAGGAACGTGAGGAAGAAGTGAATCTTTCCCACGGTCTCGTTCATCGACCGGCCGAACATCTTCGGGAACCAGAAGAAGATCGCACCGAACACGCCGAACAGGGTGGCACCGAACAGCACATAATGGAAGTGGGCCACGACGAGGTAAGTATCGTGAATGTAAATATCAACCGGCACGGCAGCCATGAAGATACCGCTCAGTCCACCGACAGTGAACAGCGTCACGAAGGCCACGCAGTTCAGGAAGACGGTATTAAACTGCGGCCGCCCG
>JAGQPV010000554.1 GCA_020426545.1 Planctomycetaceae bacterium | reverse complement strand
CGAATCAGATTGTCGAGCGTTCCGACGACGGCCGCGCCGTAGACAGACAGCAGAACTGCCGGCACCCAGGACTGTCCGACGGCGAGAATGACCGCGCAAGGAAGCCACACCAGCCAGGTGCCGAGCATGGGAATCATCGACGACAGCAGGCAGAGGGCGAACAGCGTCACCAGGTGATTGAACCCGCACAGCCAGAGGGCGACGGTCGTGGCGAGGGCCTGTCCCAGCGCGGCCAGGAACGTGGCCGACACAACCGCCCGGACGACCCGCGCGAACTGATCGAGCATCTCCCGCTGGTACTGGACATGGACGGGGACAAGTCGCTCTGTGGCAGCGATGAGTGCCGTTCCATCGGCGAAGAAGTAGTAGAGGGCGACGGTGAAGATGAGCAATGCGACAATCGCGGAGATCAGCGAGAACACGACGTTCTTGAAGAAACCGAGTGAACGGTCCCCGAGGGTGATCAGCAGTTCCTGAGCCTTGGACCGCAGCAGTGTTTGGATCTGTTCGGCCGTAATCGGTGTGCGATCGGCCGACGGAAATTCGACGCCCACGACGGGCGGCGACTCGTCTTCGGCCGGTCCCTCCGTGGGGTCGTCACCCTGTGAACTCGACTGGTCCTCCTGCGGTTCATCGACCGACTGGTTCGCCGATCTGGGCGTCAGGAGCGGCGTGCTGCGCACGTTGTTGATCAGGTCCGCCAGCCACTGCGTAGCCGAGTCAGTCCGCTTCTGCGCCCCGTGCTGAACCGATCCCAGCACCTTGTCCCACTTTTCCTCGGACGTGACATCCAGGGCGAAGGAGGTCAACTGCAGTGACGCGATCGCGGTCCCGACCGCCACCGGGAGCAGAATCGCCAGTACGACTGTGGCGGTCGCCAATCCCGAGGCCAGACGCACCTTGCCGTTCGTGCGGCGGACGAAATACTGAAAGAGCGGCTGCGCAAGGATCGCGGCGACACCCGCGACGAACAACGGCATCAGGTACGGGGACACCACCCGGAAGAAGGTGATCCCCAGTACGACGATCAGCGTCAGGACGATCGACAGCGAGACGATGCGGAACATGCCGCGAGTGTAGATGGGGAAGTGAGGAGGGTCGAGTGATGAGGATCGAAGGTGGAGCAGGCAACGTGTACAGTTAACGGGTACACCAACCGGCAAAGCCAACCCACTGCAGACTGACGAACCATGCGCGTCGTACTGGCCATGAGCGGAGGAGTCGACAGCTCCGCCTCGGCTCTGCTGCTCCAGCGGCAGGGGCACGAGGTGGTAGGGCTCTTCATGCGCAGCGGAGCAACCGAGGAGGCCTGCGCTACCGACTTCGACTCCCCTTTACCGATTATCGGCGCGAAGTCTCACAAGCAGGGGTGCTGCAGCGCCGCGGATGCCGCCGACGCCCGCCGCGTGGCCGACCGGCTCGACATCCCGTTTCACGCGATCAATTTCAGCAGCGATTTCAATCGCATTCGCGACTACTTCGCCGATGAATACCTCGCCGGACGCACACCCAACCCCTGCGTAATGTGCAACAACTGGCTCAAGTTCGGCAAGCTGTGGGACTTCGCCCGTCAGGTGGGGGCCGGCTTTATCGCCTCCGGCCATTACGCGCAGCTGGCCCCCCGCGCGACGGATTCAGCGGCAGCCTCTTCCCCCGCTTCGGACAGCGAGTCCGGTACCACCAGCGATCAGCCTGCCCCGGCCCTGATTCGCGGAACCGACCGTGGCAAGGACCAGTCCTACGTCCTGTTCGGCATCCGGCGGGAACTGCTGCCGCACATTCTGTTTCCCGTCGGCAGCTACCAGAAACCCGAGATCCGCAGCCTGGCGCAGCAGGCCGGCCTCCGCACGGCCAGCAAGCCCGACAGTCAGGAAATCTGCTTCATTCCCGATCAGGACTACGCCGGCTTCATCGAGCGGCACCGGGGCCACACCGAAACTTCCGGCGAGCTGGTCGATACGGCCGGCCAGGTTCTCGGGCAGCACGAGGGATACGAGCGGTTCACCATTGGCCAGCGGAAGGGCCTGGGCATCACCTTTGGTGAACCCCGCTACGTGGTCGGCATCGATGCGGAAAGCCGGCAGGTCACCATTGGCCGCCGGGAAGATCTGGAACGCACCACGCTCACCGCCAGCCGCACCAACTGGCTGGTCGATCCCCCGTCCGACAGCTTCCGCTGCCTCGTGCAGATTCGTTACCGGCACACCGCCGCCCCCGCCACCGTCACCCTCGATGAAAATCAGGGGTTCCAGGTTCAGTTCGACGAACCCCAGACGGGAGTCGCTCCCGGGCAGGCCGTCGTCTGTTATGAGGCAGAACAGGTGCTGGGCGGCGGCTGGATCTGCTGACCTGACCGCTGGCCCGGAACAGAGCAGCCTGTTGCCCGAACTTCAGCGAAGTGGTGCCGTGGACTGATCAGCCGTGGTCAGCGGGAGTTCCGGCAGCGACGCCGGTTCTCCGGCGGCAGTGGCTTCCCGCCTCTGCCGGTCCACATAGGCCCGGGCAGCCACACGCAGGAATTCCTCCTGCCGACCTTCGGGCAGTCCCTCCATCCGTTCGGCCAGCCGCTCGATAAACCCGGGCTGGTTTTCCATCGCGGTCGACATCAGATGCAGAAACGCACTGATTTCCCGCACATTACGGTCCAGCAGCCGGTTGCTCACGGGTGAGACAATCCGCGCTACGGTGCCCACGCTCTGCGAGGGGAATGCCACGAACAGGGCCGCCCGGTGCGCGGCATACGGCTCGCCGCTTTTCCGTTTCGACAGGCTGCTCTCGATGTGCAGCAGGCACTGCGCCCGAATCGGCCGCAGCAGCAGGGCATTGCTGTAAACCCCGTCGCACAGCACCAGAGCACTGTTTTCGCTCCGCCAGACGAAGTGGATATCGCCCGAGGTCCCGTCCCCGGCGTCGGCCACATAATCCGAGGCACCCACCTGCTTCATATCCAGCTTGGAGATTTCCATCGCCCGCCAGATACTGACTGCCACATCGGGACGGTGCGAGAAGTAACGGAACACCGTATGGTCCACCGGAATGGAGATCGACGGCATTTCCCGAAACAGGCTGGCATCCTCAAGGACGGCCGAGGCCTTCGCCCGATCCGCTTCCGACAGTTGCGACAGAGGCAGCCGCGCCAGCGCCTGCTCCCGCGCTTCCCGGCTCGAAGTGCCTTTCTGCAGCACGCGCACAATCCGATCCACATCGACCGGCTGCTGTGGAGTGCCGTGGCCTCCCACCTGCAGAATGTGCCGCGATTCCCCGCTGGAATCTTCCGCCGGAACTTCCGCCGCCGTGCCTTCATCGGCGGTGGCAGCCGGCAGCTGCATGTAATTGGCCAGTAACAGAACTGCCACCAGCGCAGCAGCGCTACCTGGAGTGCGAACCTGCCGCATCCCGTTCCCCCTGAACCGGGACGGATCCCCAGCACGAACTGAGCCGGCGGAGTGAATCCACCGACGCAGCTGCGAAATTGAAGTTCCGTCTGCCCCCCAAACGGTCAGCCACAGCGGCACCTGTTTTCACAGGCACCACCGGGCGCAGGTGTCCGGCACAGCTTCCAGGCTGGGTGCAGTTCCGTCGGCCATCGCCACGACCGGATCGAACAGGCACTTGCCATGCGGCATGTGTTTCGGACACCAGCATTCATCGACCAGGCAACAGACGCGGCAACACTCGAATTTCCGGCACAGCCGTTTCCAGCAGAACCCGCCTCAAAAACCGCGGCGGCACGCGAGATTCCGGCTCAAGCCGGCAGGGTGCAGCGGCCGACAGGCAGCCCGCTCTGCTCAAAAGCCCCTCTCCGCTCGGGAGAGGGGCTGGGGTGAGGGGCGCCTCTTCTCTTCTCTTCTCTTCTCTGAATCCTGAATCCTGAATCCTGACCACTCTTTACAGACCGCGGCCCGTGATCGGGTAGGCCGTATCCTGGAAGCCCTTGCCGCTGTGCTCTCCGGGAGGAATCAGGCCATCGATGAAGTCCTCGTCCTCTTCGGTAATTTCGATGTTCAGGCAGCCGAGGTTGTCCTCGTACTGCTCCATGGTCCGGGGGCCCAGAATCACCGATGTGATAATCGGGTTGGCCAGCACCCAGGCGATGGAAAACTGCGAGGTCGAAACCTTCCGGCGGTCGCACCATGCGCCGATCTCTTCGGCCGCTTCCATGCTGGCCTCCCGCAGTTCAGCC
>JAGQPV010000553.1 GCA_020426545.1 Planctomycetaceae bacterium | reverse complement strand
ACCCGTGCCGCCGGGCCACCGTGCTGGCCGGAGAAATCGCCGGGCTGAACGTGGTCGATATCATTAACGAGCCGACAGCCGCCACTTTGGCCTGGGCCTGGATGAAGGGTCAGCTGGGCGGTGGAAGCAACAGCCGTCCCCGCACCATTCTGCTGTACGACCTCGGCGGCGGAACTTTCGATGTGACCGTCGTACGGTACACGCCGACCGACTTCCGCGTGCTGGGCACCGATGGAGACACCTTCCTCGGCGGGCTGGACTGGACCAACCGGCTGGTGGATTACGTCGCCACCCGCTTCCAGCGGAAGTACAAAATCGACCCGCGGGAGAACCCGGCCACGCGGTATGCCCTCACCTGCTACTGCGAACGGGCCAAGCAGACGCTCAGCGAAAAACCACGTTCCGGCGTGCAGGTGGTGGCGGGCGGTCACCGCATGACGGTCGGCATCTCACAGCAGGAGTTCGAGGAACTCACCGCCGACCTCGTCCAGCGGACCCGCGACACGACCGAACTCGTACTCGAATTCTGCGGCATTTCCGCCAGCGACCTCGACGATGTCGTGCTGGTGGGCGGTTCCACCAGCCTGCCCGCGGTGAAAGACATGCTGGAAGATCTGTTCGGACGGCCGCCCTGTACCGACCTCGATCCCCGACTGGCCGTGGCTCAGGGAGCCGCCATTCATGCCGCCATTCTGGAAGCGGGCCAGGCCGGCAGAAAAAGCCGCATGGGCCAGGCGATTATCGAACGGCTCAAGTCGATCAGGACCACCGATGTCAATTCCCACTCGCTGGGTGTGGTCATTACCGATCCGTCCAACCCCCGCCGCGAGCGGAATCACATAATGATTCCCCGCAATTCCACCCTGCCTGCCGAAAGCCGGCAGCGGTTTGTGACCACGGTCGGCAGCCCCAGCGGCATCCGCATCCGCCTGCTGGAGGGAGAAGCCTCCGATGTGCTGGCCTGCACGGCCATTGGCGATATCCGCATTACCGAACTGCCGGAGAACCTGCCCGCCGGGTCGCCGGTCGAAGTGCTGTACCGCTACGACGACCGCCGCTGCATTCAGGTCTCGGCCCGGGAACTGACCGGGGCCAGCGAGGCCTCCGTCCGAATTGTGTGGGAAGGCATGGCCAGCGAAGACGCGACGACCCGTTTCCGCCGCCTGGCCCGCGACTACCACGTGGAATAGCCCATCGCACCCCGCAGAACAGCCCCCGCACTGCGTGAAAACGCCGATCAGGCTGCCAGAGACCGCCTGGAGACGGCGGATCCTGCGGGATTTTGGAATTCTGCCGCAGATTTTGCGGCCCGGCCCCCCGCCAGGTGGCCTGGAAGATTGTGTCCCGCGTGAATTCCGCTACACTGCTTTCCGACCGAAACGATGCTGAACGGCTCGTGAATTCCGCCGGAAGTGCCACTTGCGGGGAATTCTGCCTGTCGGAAATGCCTGACGGCCGCCCCGGCAGTCGCAGGCGACGAACCTTCGTCCAGCCAGCCTGTCTGGTGGTTGGCGGGGAGTACCGGCATTTCGGTCAGTCCGCTGAAGACAGATGAGGGCGTAGCTCAGTTGGCAGAGCAACGGACTTTTAATCCGTAGGTCCAGGGTTCGAATCCCTGCGCCCTCACTTCCCACAAACCCCGGTGCAGCAATATGTTGCGCCGGGGTTTGTTGCGTTGACCTCAAGCGGCAGAAGACGGGCCAACCGCCGAAGTGGCAGCAGTCTCCTCCCGGACAGCGGGTGACACTGGTCGCCAGCTACCAGTGATTCCAGACACATTCTGCAGCGAGAATACCACCGCGCCGGCGGTTTCAAGCGGAACGGGAAGACGCACGTCGGTCTGACTTGGCATTATCAGGCGCACGATGTCATCACTTCGCAAGATCATCGAAGAGAGCGGAACCCCAGCAGGGCGAGCGTTCGATCTGACGATTCAGGCCCTGATTGTCGTTTCCCTGCTCACATTCTCTCTCGATACCCTGCCGGACCTCAGCCCATTTGCGGTCGAAGCTCTGGGGATCATCGAAACCGTGACCGTGTTGATCTTTACGGTGGAATATCTGCTGAGAGTGTGGACAGCCAGAAACCGGCTGCGATTTGTTTTCAGCTTCTTCGGCCTGATTGATCTGCTGGCCATTCTCCCGTTTTATCTCTCAACCACTATTGATCTACGGTCAGTCCGGGCGCTGCGACTGCTCAGGCTGTTCCGTATCCTGAAACTGGCCCGTTACAGTATCGCCATTCGTCGTTTTCACCGGGCACTGGTTATTGCCCGTGAGGAGCTGGTCCTCTTTTTCGCAGCCACCTCCGTCGTCATATTTCTGGCAGCCGCAGGAATTCATCACTTTGAGTCGGATGCACAGCCGCAGGCGTTCGCGTCGGTATTTCACTCGTTGTGGTGGGCGGTTGCCACGCTGACGACAGTGGGCTATGGGGATGTGTACCCGGTTACCGTAGGCGGACGAATCTTCACATTCGTTGTGCTGCTCGCAGGACTGGGCGTCGTATCAGTCCCTGCGGGCCTCGTTGCATCGGCATTATCCGAAGCACGAAGAATGGAAGAGGCGAACGATACCTCCGAAACATCCGGGCCGACGTCAGCCACCGACGACCAGACCTGATCCAGACAAAGGTCGCCAGCCACCAGTATTTCCAGCAGCCTGTCCCCCGCCATCCCTTGCACAGCCGACCACTTGACTGGCGTGATATTCACCAGGCAGTGTACAATCACCGTGGTCAGATGAATCACATGGAATCGGTCTGACGAGGGGGCTCGCACAGTCGTCTGGCGTGCCGCCGCGAAATTCAGCCCTGTTCAGGGCGCTCGGTCACATCGTCTCTCGCAGGACAGGGTCTGTCGCATGAACGATCTGCAGATGAACCGCCGGCAGGCTCTGATTGCCAGCGGTCTGGGCACAATGAGTCTCGGTATGCCGGGCATGGTGCTGGGCAGCGACAAGGTCGATGAATCGGGCAACGCCGTCCGGTCCGACAAGTCCTGCATCTTCGTGCTGCTGTGCGGCGGGCCCAGCCATGTCGATACCTGGGACATGAAGCCCGAAGCGCCCATCGACTACCGGGGACCGTACGATACCATCGACACGAAAGTGCCCGGCATGCGTCTCAACGAGATGCATACCGAACTGGCGAAGCTGACCGACCACTTCACGCTGATTAATTCGATGGCCCATCCCGGTGCCATCAGCAATCACTTCGACGCGATGCATAACCTGCTCAGCGGGCAGTCGGAACGCCGCGTGCAGCAGGGCGTGCCCGACGAGCACCCCTACATCGGCTCGTTCGTCGCGAAGCACAAACCCAGCACCCGCAATTTCGTCTCCAATGCGTGGCTGATCAAATGCGTCGGGCCGCCCGTGTTCTGTGCCCCGAACATCGGCATCGGCGGTTACCTCGGTTCGGCCTATGCCCCGGTGTTCGTCGGCTCAGCCACCAACCACCCGGCCATGCCGGACTTCAAGCCTCCGCAGATCTACGACGAATACGACGAAGAGCGGTTCGAAGTCCGCAAGACGCTGATCCGCGGGCTGGAATCCAGCCGGCTCGATAAAGACCAGCGGGTGAAGGACTGGTCGGACCTGCGGGAGAAAACCTACGAAGCCCTCACCCGGGGCGAAGGTCGCCAGGCGTTCGATCTCAGCCAGGAGCCGGACAAAGTCCGCCAGCGGTATGGCATGCACCCGCTGGGGCAGAACCTGCTGCTCGCCCGGCGGATGGTGCAGTCCGGCGTCCGCTTCGTCACCGTCAACGGGTGGACCGGCCAGGCCGAGCACGACCGGCAGGGCCCGCCCAGCAGCAGCTGGGACATGCACGGTGGCAACATGGGCATGGGCAATGCCTTTGGCAATGGTTCCTACGGACTGGGGTTCTGCCTGCCCCGGCTCGATCAGGCCCTGGCCGCTCTGTTTTCCGACCTGAAGGAAAGCGGCATGCTGGAAGACACGCTGGTGGTCGTCACGGGCGAATTCGGCCGCACGCCCTTCGTGCTCAAGCAGAACCCGCCCGGCCGCCAGCACTGGCCCAAATGCTTCTCCACCATTCTGGGGGGCGCCGGCATTGCCGGCGGGCAGGTGTATGGCAAGTCGAACAAATACGGCGAGTACCCCACGCAGAATCCGGTCCGCCCGGAAGAACTGGCCGCCACCATTTACCACGCCCTCGATAT
>JAGQPV010000552.1 GCA_020426545.1 Planctomycetaceae bacterium | reverse complement strand
CCGCCATCAGAGCGCGGCTGGAGGAACTGTGGAACTACCCCAAAGCGGGGGCTCCCTTTCAGGCGGGCGGACGGTACTACCAGTACCGCAACAGCGGCCTGCAGAATCAGTCGGTGCTGTACACGATGGACGCCCCGGAAGAAGAGGGCACCATTCTGATCGACCCGAACAGCTGGTCGGAAGACGGGACCATCGCCCTGGCCGGCACGCGGTTCAGCGATGATGGCCGTTATGTGGCCTATGGCGTGGCGGAAGCCGGTTCCGACTGGCGGACCTGGCGGGTGATGGAGATCGAAAGCCGCCGCATTCTCGATGACGAAATCCGCTGGGTGAAGTTCGGCAGCCCGACCTGGACGCCCGACAGCGCGGGCTTCTTTTACTGCCGCTACGACGAACCGCAGGAAGGCGAGAAGTTCCAGAGCCTGAACCTGAACCAGAAGTTGTTCTATCACCGGATTGGCCGGCAGCAGGCCGCTGATGTGCTGGTGTACCAGCGGCCCGATCAGCCCGAATGGGGTTTCTCTCCCGATGTGACCGAAGATGGCCGCTACCTGGTCATCACCGTGTGGAAGGGAACCGACGACAAATACCGGGTGCTGGTTCGCGACCTGCGGGAACCGTACGCCCTGCCGGTTGATCTGATCGACAGCTTCGACCACGAGTTCTCGCTGATCGGCAATGAGGGCCCGGTGCTGTTTTTCCGCACCGATGTGGAAGCCCCGCGGAAACGGGTCATCGCGATTGACCTGCGACAGCCCGGGCGGGAGCACTGGCGGGAGATCATTCCGCAGTCCGACGATACGCTGACCGGCGTCAGCCTGATTGGCGGGCAGTTTGTCGCCCGCTACCTGCGGGATGCCCGCAGTGAAGTGCGCACATTCCGGCTGGACGGGACGCCACTGCGAACGGTCGATCTGCCGGGCATTGGCACGGCGGGTGGTTTCTCCGGCCGGCAGACGCAGACCGAAACGTTCTACTCGTTTTCCAGCTTCGCCACGCCGCCGGAAATTTACCGCTACGACCTGCTGACCGGTGAAAGCCAGCGGATTCGCCGCGCGGAAGTCGCATTCAACCCCGACGACTACGAGGTGAAGCAGGAGTTCTACACCAGCCGCGACGGCACCCGCGTGCCGATGTTTATTGCTCACCGGCGGGGGCTGAAGCTGGACGGAAACAACCCCACTCTGCTGTACGGCTACGGCGGGTTTAATATCTCGATGACGCCCGGATTTTCCGTCAGCCGGCTTCAGTGGATGGAAATGGGCGGCGTGTTCGCCATGCCCAACCTGCGGGGTGGTGGTGAATACGGAGAAGAATGGCACCGGGCGGGCACCGGCCGGAACAAGCAGAATGTGTTCGATGATTTCATCGCCGCGGCGGACTGGCTGATCGAACACAAATACACCAGCTCGCGGAAGCTGGCCATTCAGGGTGGCAGCAACGGTGGCCTGCTGGTGGGGGCCTGCCTCACCCAGCGGCCGGATCTTTTCGGTGCCTGCCTGCCCGCCGTGGGCGTGATGGATATGCTGCGGTTTCACCGCTTCACCGCGGGGCGGTTCTGGGTGGATGACTACGGCTCGCCCGACGATCCGGAAGACTTCAAAGCTCTGTCTGCGTATTCGCCGTATCACAACATTCGCGAAAACGAGAAGTACCCGCCCGTGCTGGTCACCACGGCCGATACCGACGACCGCGTGGTGCCCGGGCACAGCTTCAAATTCGCGGCCCGGCTGCAGGCCGCTCAGGCGGGCGAGGCGCCGGTGCTGATTCGCATCGAAACCAGAGCCGGCCATGGGGCCGGCAAACCCACGTCGATGGTCATCGACGAAACCGCCGATCGCTGGGCCTTTCTGGTACGAACGCTCGGGATGAAAGTCCCAACAGCCAGCCCGGCGGCGGAACCACAGCAGTAACCTCGCGTGAAGCAGCCAGTGGCAGACACCGGGAACGGGGCAGTCAGCGTTCCCGCATTCTTCGCCAGTTCTGGAAGACAATGGTATGAGCAGCGGCTATCTGACCAGTCCCCGTGAGACGGACGAGATGCCGCAGGGCATTCCCTATATTGTGGGGAACGAGGCCGCGGAGCGGTTCAGCTTTTACGGCATGAAGGCCATTCTGGCCGTCTTCATGACGCAGCACCTGCTCAGTTCCACCGGCACGCCGGACTACATGAGCGACGAAGACACGAAGGTCTGGATTCATACCTTCGTCTCCGCGTCGTATCTGTTTCCCATTCTGGGCGCCATCCTCGCCGACTGGCTGTTCGGCAAGTACCACACGATTCTCACGCTCTCGCTGATGTACTGCGTGGGCCACGGCGTACTGGCCCTGATGGATGTGCCCCAGCTGGTCGGGCTTGAGCCACGGCAGCTGTTGTGGTGGGGGCTCGCGTTCATTGCGCTGGGGGCCGGCGGCATCAAGCCGTGCGTGCAGTCGCACGTGGGCGACCAGTTCGGCCGGCAGAACCAGCACCGGCTGACGCGGGTCTTCGCCTGGTTCTATTTCTCCATCAACCTCGGGGCCACGGCGTCGACGCTGCTGACTCCCGTGCTGCTGGAAAAATACGGTGCCGGCTGGGCCTTCGGTGTACCGGGCGTGCTGATGGCGATTGCCACGGTTGTGTTCTGGATGGGCCGCAAGGTCTTTGTGCATGTTCCACCAGCGGGAACTCAGTTCTTCACGGAGACCTTCAGCCGCGACGGGCTGCGGGCGATTGGCAACCTGATTCCGCTGTATGCCTTCATCGCCGTGTTCTGGTGCCTGTTCGACCAGACGGCATCGGCCTGGGTGCTGCAGGCGGAGAACATGAACCGGCAGGTTCCGCTGCCGGGCGGCAAAGACTTCGAAATTCTCTCGTCGCAGTTTCAGGCGTTGAACCCGATCTTTGTGATGCTGCTGATTCCCCTGTTCGCTTACGGGGTGTACCCGCTGCTGGGCCGATTCTTCAAGGTCACACCGCTGCGCAAAATCGGTATCGGCCTGTTCCTCACCATCGGGGCCTTTGCGGTTTCCGCCCTGCTGGAGGAAATGATTGTCGCCGGGAAAACGCCCCACCTGCTGTGGCAGTCGATCGCGTGGCTGGTGATTACCGCCGCGGAAATCCTCGTGTCGATCACGGCTCTGGAATTCTCCTACACCCAGGCTCCCCGGAAAATGAAGTCGTTCGTGATGGGGCTGTATCTGCTGTCGGTCGCCGCGGGCAACCTGCTGACAGCCGCCGTCAACGAGTATATTTCCGTGCAGAAGAAGGCCGGAGCCAGTTTTCTGGAAGGGGCCAGCTACTACTGGTTCTTTACGGGGCTGATGGCAGTGACGGCTGTACTTTATACAATTTACTCGCAGTTCTACCGGGGGCGGACGTACATTCAGGGGGATGATTCTCCCGTGGATGAAAACGTCGCGGGAACCGGCGACCCTTCGACTGCCGGCGGCACGGGAATTGCCTGACGTCATCGCAACTTCTGCCCGGCGGGGTCGGCAAATCATCAATTGCAGCCTGCAGGCGGACACGTCACTCTGCAGGGAATGGAACTCAACCTGGCAGGCCCGGTTCCGTAAACGGGCCGCCCTTCGACCTTCAGGATGGATACACCCATGAAAGCGTTCACCGAGTTCACCGCATTCTGCACGGCCCTGTCGCTGTGCTTCGTGATTGGCTGTGGCGGAGGCGAGAAGTACGAAGAGTACGGCAAGGCGAAAGAGGGCGAGAAGAAGGAAGCGGCTCACGCGCACGATCATGAGCACGAACACGCGGAAGGCCCGCACGGCGGCCACCTGATCGAACTGGGCGATCACGAGTACCACGGCGAGATTGTGTTCGCCAAAGAGGACGCGAAGCTCTCGGTGTACATCCTCGGCCACGAAATCAGCGAATCGCACCCCATCGAGGCGAAGGACGTCAAGCTGAACCTGACGCTCGACGGCAAGCCCGTTTCGCTCACGCTGGCCGCGGCCCCGGTTGAAGGCGATCCGGAAGGCAAGTCCTCCCGGTTTGAGCTGGCCGGCGACGAGCAGGTGCAGGCCCATGTCAAAGACGCGGAAGACCTGCACGGCCGGCTGACGGTCACCATCGACGGAACCGGGTACAGCGGCGAAATCACCCACGACCACGGGCACGACGAACACGGCCACGATGAGCATGGCCACGACGACGATCACGGGCACGATAAGAAGACGGAGAAGAAGGCCGAGTGATC
>JAGQPV010000551.1 GCA_020426545.1 Planctomycetaceae bacterium | reverse complement strand
TCGCCGCCCCCGCCCGCAGGGAATGACGGCCCGCTGGCCCGTGCGCTGCGGCTGGCCTGCGTGCTGGAAGTGCTGGCTCCCAAGGCGGGGAATGTGCACCCCGGCTGTGCCTTCGACGATCTGTCCACCGAGGATTTTCTGCGGGCCGCTGCCTGCTCCGTTCCCGTGCTGGCACAAAGCCGTCCTCTGGGAGTGGGGCAGGCCGTACTGGAATCGGTCCGGCTGACGGTCGAGGCCGCGGGCAGCAACGTGAACCTCGGCATTCTGCTGCTGCTGGCTCCGCTGGCCGCGGTTCCCCTGCAACAATCGCTCACCGACGGACTCCCCGCTGTGCTGCAGGGAATGACATCCGCCGATGCGGCAGCCGTGTACGAAGCCATTCGCCTCGCAAAACCGGGTGGTCTGGGCCGATCGGAACGTTACGATACCAGTGGCCCGCCACCGGCCAGCCTGCTGGAGGCCATGCGGGAAGCTGCCAGCCGGGATCTGGTGGCAGCCGAGTACGCTGGCGGCTTTCCGGTGGTCCTCGGGGAAGCCCGGGAGATTCTGCTGCACAGCCAGCTCAGCATCAGTTCGTGGCGAAACGACATTCAGACCCTGCAGCTGAAACTGATGGCCGCTCACCCGGATTCGCTGATCGCCCGCAAGTGCGGTCCCGCGGTGGCCCGGGAATCGGCCGACAGAGCAGCGCAGGTACTGGCCACCGGCTGGCCCGCCCCCGCGGCGAATGCGGCACTCAAGGACTTCGACACCTGGCTGCGGGCGGACGGGCACCGGCGGAATCCGGGCACCACCGCCGACCTGATTGCCGCGGCTCTGTTTGCCGCGATCCGCGATGAAGCCGTTAAACCAGCCACGGTCCAGGGGCTGCTGCAGGATCCCGAAGTGACCCGCGGGCTGCATCTGGCCGGCCAGTGGAAACAGCAGACGAACCTCCCCGGGCAGGCGAACCGACAGCCGGACAACGTGTCTGTCGGACACTGATCAGCAGCTGGAATCGCCCCGGAGCAGCCTGAATGGCAACAGTTCAGACCCCGCAATAGTGCTCGCAGTATCCGGAGAACCACCATGCATTAAGGGCATCGCCCGTCCTTCCTGTGGCCAGCCACTTTTCCCCGCCCCGACGATTCTGTTTTAGAGGAAACCTCTTATGAGTCTTAAAGCCGTCCATCAGGATCTGTCGTTCTTTCTCGCTCAGGCCGAGCGGGTACTGGGGGAACCGGTACGGCCACTGGCCTTTGATTTCCGCATGCTGACGCACCTCAACCGCCATGCACGGCGAACGCAGGTCCATGGCGTGGGAACCGATCCGGAAATCCGCACCATCCATCACGGGACAGACGGGTGGAGCCTGCAGTATGGCATCACCGAGTACGAACTGAGATATGAAGGCCACCTGGAACGGGCCGTGCGGATGAGTCACGATCACAGCTGGGCCGGCTCCCGCCCGCTGGACGAACTGTGGGCCGTACCCGCGCGGGTGTATGTTTCCCTGTATCGTTTTCTGCGGAAAGCGGGCCGGGGCCACACGGAGGACAACGTCCGCCCGGTGATGGAGCCCGAAGCCGCCGACCGCCTGTGGAACAACACGATTGGCTTTCTGCAGAAAGGGGAGCGGGCGCTCAAGCAGTTCGGCGTCGCCCTCAAACGGGGGGTGCTGCTGCACGGCACGCCCGGTAACGGGAAGACCATGGCTTCCCGCTGGCTGGCGGCCAGCTGTATCGAGCAGGGCCTGCAGTGGCGGACCGTCACCGCCGAGAGCTACGAGAGCGCGCGGTCGCATGGTTCGGCCAGCTGCCTGTTCCAGCTGCACGAACCGGGCATCGTGTTCTTCGATGATCTGGATGGCGCCCTCCGCAGCCGCTCCGACATCGGCATGAACGCCGATCACAGTACGTTCCTGTCCGAACTGGACGGCATCGAACTGAATTCGGGCGTGGTCTACCTGTTTACTTCGAATGCTCCGCTGGATGAACTCGACCCGGCCTTCCGCCGGCCGGGCCGCATCGATCAGGTCATTCGTTTCGGGCTGCCATCGGCCAGCCTGCGGGAACGGCTGATCCGCGAGCAGTGGCCTGGTGCCATTGTGCAGGCGATTAACGTGGACCGGGTGATCCAGCAGACCGACGGCTTCAGCTTTGCGGAAGTCGATGAGCTGAAGAAGCTGCTGGTGCTGCATTACCTGGATACGGAAACCTGGGACTGGGACCGCGCCTGGGAAGAATTTCAGGCACGGGCCAGTGCGGGCGAGAAGTCCCGTCCGCTGGGTTTCCTGGCGGGTCCGCCTTCCCGGCGGAACAGCTCTCACCCCACGGTGGAAGTCCAGGCCTGTGACCGCGAAGACGAGACCAGCGAACCGGATCAGGCGGAGACCTCCAGCCAGACTTCGGAGGACGCCTGAATCGACAGCCCGGGTGAATCTGCAGCTGGGGCAGGCTTGAACAGCCAGTCCGGTTCTGCTCGAATCCGGCAGGTGGCGGCACCGTCCGCCACCTGCCTCGATTCGCCCTTTCGATCTCCCCGATCTGACAGACCCATTCCATGAGTATCTGGAAGTACGCCGCCGATCTGCCCGCAGTTCCGCCCGAGTCGCGGATCACTCTCGGTGAGGGACAGACGCCTCTGGTCCGCAGCCGGAATCTCGGCCCGGCTCTCGGGCTGGACGGCCTGTACTTCAAACTGGAAAACTGCAACCCCACCGGTTCCTACAAGGACCGGTTCGCTGCGATGGCCGTCTCCGACATGCTGGCCCGCGGGGCGAAACTCTGCCTGGCGACTTCCAGCGGAAACACGGGTTCGGCCCTGTCGGCCGCCTGCGCGGTGGCGGGCATCGAGTGCTATATCGCCGTGGTGGACGGGGCCCCCCTGAACAAGCTGCGGAACATGCAGGTGTACGGAGCGAAAATTTACTCCGTCCGCGAATTCGGCATCGATCCCACGATTTCCGCCGATGTGATGTACCGCCTGCGGAGACTGTGCGAAGAACGGGGCGCCGCCCTGCAGATCAGCAATTATCTGCTGTGCCCGGCAGGTATGGCGGGCTGCGAAACGATTGCCTACGAACTGGCCGAAGAACTCGATGGCCGGGTCGATCACGTGTTCACGCAGTCGGGAGCTGGCGGCATGACACTGGCCGTGGCCCGCGGGTTTTCGCGGCTGGTCGAGCGGGGCGACATCGCCCGTTCCGCCGCCGTGCATTCCGTGCAGCCCGAGGGCAACAATACAATTGCCGGGCCGCTGCGCGAGGGCCGGAACGAAGCTCAGGAAGTGCGCTGCACTACAAAAGTCAGCGGGCTGCAGGTGCCGAATGTGCTGGACGGCAACGAAGTGATTGCCGCCTGCCGGGAGTGCGGTGGCAACGGCCACCTGGTGACGGATGACGATGTGTACCGGGCACAGGCCCGTCTGGCACGCGAGGAAGGCATCTTCTCGGAACCGGCCGGAGCCGTCGCTGCCGCGGGAGTCATCCGCGCCGCGGAGCAGGGAGAAATCACCGCCGGCCAGACGATCGTCTGCACGGTCACCGGCATCGGCTTCAAGGACGAGCCGTCCCTGCTGAAGATGGTGGAAGGGCAGGAGTACCCCACGCTGGCCACGCCGGGCGATATCGACAGCTTCCTGCCCGGCGGGTGAGCCAGCCCTCTTCCGGAATCTTCGCAGGGCCGGCGGCTTTCACTTCCGCCACTTGCTGGCCGGGAGGATTTCGGTACTTGAAACCCCGTGGCCTGCTTCAGCAGGGTGCCACTGCTGGCTTTGTCCAGCAGTGGCTTCAGCAGGTCGGAAGGCGTACTACGGAGGCCACAGAGCAGAGAAACAGTCCGCTTCCTCGCAGGTCCGAAAGTCGAACTCAGGCCGTGTATTCCTGTTCGATCCGGGCGAAGTTCCGCAGCAGGCTCTGGCCGGTCCGCTGGCTTTTCTCCGGGTGGAACTGCGTGGCGGCGAGATTCCCCCGCTCAATCACCGAGACGAACTGCTGACCGTGCGTGGTGCGGGCCGCCACCACGGATTCGTCCTCCGGCACCACATGGTAGCTGTGCACGAAGTAGAACCAGGCTTCCGGCGACAGACCTTCAAGAATGGCCGGCTGCCCCTGGGCTTCCAGAGTGTTCCAGCCCATGTGCGGAATTTTCAGGCCGGGTTCGTTCTCAAACCGCACCACCCGACCGGGAATCACGCCCAGGCCTTCCCACTCGCCGTCTT
>JAGQPV010000550.1 GCA_020426545.1 Planctomycetaceae bacterium | reverse complement strand
AGCCGGTACATGGGGTTCTGCTGATTGTGGACGATCATCCACTTCGCCAGCAGCGAACCACCCCGGCTGACAATGCCGATCAACCGGTCCCGCACATACTGCAGGTGTTCCTGCAGTACACCGGCATGAATCGTGAAGTAATCCACGCCCTGTTTCGCCTGGTGCTGCAATGTGGCCAGGATCGTCTCGTCGTCGAGGTCTTCCAGCTTCCGGCCGATGATCATGGAGTAGATCGGCACGGTGCCGATGGGCACGGTGCTGTTCCGCAGAATGGCCTCGCGGCAGGCGTCCAGGTCGCCGCCGGTCGACAGATCCATCACCGTATCGGCGCCCCACCGCTCGGCCCAGCGGAGCTTCTCCAGCTCTTCGTCGGTGCCGGACGACACGGGCGAAGCACCCATGTTGGCGTTGATTTTGGTCAGCGAGGCCCGGCCAATGGCCATCGGGTCGAGGTTGTGTTCCAGATGCACGCGGTTGGCCGGAATGATCATCCGCCCGGCGGCCACTTCGTCGCGCACCTGCTCGGCGGTGAGATGCGGTTCCCGTTCGGCCACCCGCTGCATTTCGGGGGTAATTGTCCCCACGCGGGCGTGTTCCAGCTGGGTGACGGGCGTGAAGCCGGCCGGCGGCTGCCAGGCCGCGGCCTGTTCGTAACTGCTCTCATAACCGGGCTGCAACGTCCAGCTGGCCGGCATGAAATCCCAGGCCGTCTTCAGGGAAGGCTGTGGCATGCCGGGCGTATCCGGCGAAGACCACGTCCAGCGACCTTCACTGCCGGGAGCAATCTGCGGCGGGCGGGCGAAACTGCCGGGCGTGGTGCCTGCGGCTGTCGATGAGGAATTACCGCCCAGCGGGGGCAAAGTCCACGATGTGCCATCGGTTGCCTGACCGTGATTGATCACTGCTGCCGTCCTTTCGTATCGAGAGCCACCTGCTAAACTGAGTTCTGCGGCTCTCCAGAGTGTGGCCGCAGCTGGCGGCGCCGCCCGAATGCATGCCGTCGTCATCGTATACAACAGCCGGTGAATTGCAACGTGCCTGCCGGGTGACCCGCCTGGCGAATTCTGCCGGCCTCCCGGTTCGCCGGGAACTCATTGTACGGAATTTCGCGGGATTCGTGCCCCGACAGACAGCCGACTCCCGCCAATCGAACCAACGGACGCCGCCCGGAGACTGCTCCCGGCGTGCTTTCCAGGAAGGACAGACGACAGTGCCTTACAGCGTGTATGGCGTGGGAAATGCCCTGGTGGATATTCAGGCCCGCGTGAGCGATGCCGAGCTGGAACAGCTGGGCTATCCCCGCGGCGGAATGACCCTGGTTGATGTGGAAGCCCAGGCGACTGTCCTCAAAGGACTGGACCAGAACAACACTACCCGCTGTGCGGGCGGATCGGCCGCCAATACCGTGATCGGCGTGGCCGATTTCGGCGGAAAAGCCGCCTACGCCGGTAAGACGGGCAGCGACGCCCTCGGCGAATTCTGGCTGGAGGACATGCGGCGGATTGGCGTGGGAACCGATGTCGATCCGACCGACGAACCCACCGGCACCTGCGTCGTGCTGATTACCGAAGATGCCCAGCGGACGATGCTCACCAGCCTGGGCGCTTCGTCCACGCTCGGCCCGGAAGATATCGACGAGGAGATGATCCGGCAGTCGGAATGGGTGTATGTCGAGGGGTATCTGTTCACCGGAGACAGCACGAAGGCGGCCGCTTACCGGGCCATCGAACTGGCGAAGAAGAACAACGTGAAGGTGGCGTTCACCGTTTCCGATCCGTTCCTGATTTCGCTGTTCCGCGATGAATTTCTCGAACTGCTGCACGGCCCGGTCGATCTGCTGTTCTGCAATCTGGATGAAGCCCGCGCCCTGACCGAGAAAACCGACCCGATTGACTGTGCCCAGGCCATTCACCAGCACGCGCCGCATGTGGCAATGACTCTGGGGGCCGATGGCTCCCTGCTGATGAACGAAGGCAGTGCCATTCCCATTGAAGGCGTGGAAGTCAAAGCCATCGACACGACCGGCGCGGGCGACATGTACGCCGCCGGCATTCTGCACGGCATCACCAGCGGCATGAGCTGGAAGGACGCGGGACACCTGGCCTCGCACGCCGCCGCGCGGATTGTCTCGCAGTTGGGCGCCCGCCTGCAGCGGAAATTCACCGCGGAGGAAATCGCCGAACTGCGGAGCTGAGTCGGGAATCAGTGGTCAGGAATCAGGAGTCGGGATTCAGGGGGCAGCCCCGACAGGTGGCACGTGCCGGCCCAGCGGAACCGGGATGGTCTTCGTCTTCAAGCCCCTCTCCAGAGGGAGAGTTAGAGGGGTTGGGGTGAGGGGTCTTTTCTTCCTTTCAGAGAAGGGACCAGCGGGAGAGTCTGGCGAAGACGACCGGTATAACCGGCCTGACCCCTCGTGTGCAGGTCAGCCCCCCCGCGAAGCCCGTTATTCCTCGAAAGAAAGCAGGAACCATGCACCGTCGAACAATCCTCCACCTGCTGACCGCCGTGCTGCTGGCTGCTCCCGTAACTGGTGCGGCCCTGCCGGTGCGGGCGGGTGAACTTGCCATCTGCCCGTTCGAGGCCGACGCCACCCCGCCGCTTGGTTCGCCGCTGTGCAATGGCGGCATCATGCCGGCGAAGGAAATCGTCGATTCCCTCAGCTCGCGGGGAATTGTCCTGCTCGGCCAGGGCCAGCCGATTGTGCTGTGTGCCTTCGACTGGGTGGGCATTGGCAATGCCGGGCACGATGAATACCGCAAGGTGCTGGCCCGGGCAGCCGGCACCACACCCGACCGCGTCGCCCTGCACTGCCTGCATCAGCATGATGCACCCGCCTGCGATTACTCCACGGAAGGGCTGCTGGCCGCTGCCGGTTTGAGCGGGGAAATGTTCCACCCCGAGTTCTCCCGGGCCGCCATCGAACGGACAGCCGCCGCCATTCGTGAAAGCCTGAAACATCCGCGGAAGGTCACCCACCTGGGCCTTGGCACAGGGCGGGTGGAGCAGGTGGCTTCCAGCCGCCGGGTGCTGGGTGAAGACGGCCGGGTCGCCATCGTGCGGTACAGTTCCACCACCAGCAAAGCCGCGCAGGAAGCTCCGGAAGGAACGATTGACCCCGATGTGCGGCTGGTCTCGTTCTGGAATGGCGACGAGCCCGTGGCTTCGCTGACGTACTATGCCACGCACCCGCAGAGTTACTACGGCAAGGGCGGGGTGAGTGCCGACTTTGTGGGCCTGGCCCGCCGCCTGCGGGAACGGGACGTGAAACAGGCCAGCCATATTCATTTCAACGGAGCCGCCGGCAATGTGACTGCCGGCAAGTACAACGATGGTTCTCCCGGAATGCGGGGCGTGCTGGCCGACCGGCTGGCAGCCGGCATGCAGCGGGCGTGGGACAACCAGCAGAAGACGCCCATTGCGGCGGAAGACGTCGCCTGGCAGGTGGTGCCTGTCGCTCTGCCCGTGCGGGATACTTTGCAGGAAGACGCCCTGAAAGCGCGGCTGGGAAATGAAGCCGTCCCGCTCAAGCAGCGGCTGCGGGCTGCCCGCGACCTGGCCTTTGTCCGCCGGATGCAGGCCGGCCACCAGATTCCCCTGACGTGCCTTTCCCTGGGGAAAGCCCGTCTGCTGGGCATGCCGGGCGAGCTGTTTGTGGAATATCAGCTGGCCGCACAGCAGATGCGGCCCGACCTGTTCGTGACCATGGCCGCATACGGCGATTACGGCCCGGGCTACATCGGCACGGAAATCGCCTATTCCCAGGGCGGCTACGAAACCGGCAAAGTGTCCCGCGTGGCCCCCGAAGTCGAGCAGGTGCTGCTGAACGGCCTGAAACAGCTGCTGAAAAAGTGACCACACAGAGACAGGCGGCACTGCCTGTCTCTCTTCCGTCCCGTTCGAGACCCCCGGGAATCCGGTCAGTGTGCCACTGCTGGCTTGTCCAGAAGTGTCTTCAGTGACTCGCAGATCTTCCTCCTCTCCCCCGCGGGGAGAGGACTGAGGTGAGGGGCTGACCGTTCGATGGTGCAATCAGGACTTAGGTGGGTGGCACGCCCTGACAACGGAAGGGCGTGGTCTGGCCTCATCCCGGTCCGCTGTTGGTAGCTCGAAGACACTGGCAGGCCAGCTGCCAGTGCCACCCGGGAAGTGTTCTGAACGCTGCGACCCTCTCTCAATCCCTCCCTGACAGGGAGGGAAGTTC
>JAGQPV010000549.1 GCA_020426545.1 Planctomycetaceae bacterium | reverse complement strand
GTGCTGCCCGCACCTTTCATGCGGGCAGCATGATGATGCGGCAGCTGCGGTTCGGCATGACCGACATGGAACTGCACGCCCGGTACGACCCTGCCAGCGACCGCACCGTGCTCGATGTGCAGCGGGAAATCGCTGAAAAGACCAGCGTGCTGCCCATGCTGCCGGAAGACCGTTCGCTGTGTGCCTTCCAGCACATTTTCGCTGGTGGCTACGCTGCCGGTTACTACAGCTACAAATGGGCCGAAGTCCTCAGTGCGGATGCGTTTTCCGCCTTCGAGGAAGTCGGGCTGGACAACGAACAGGCCGTGGCGGAAACCGGCCGCCGCTTTCGCGATACCGTGCTGGCACTGGGCGGCGGACGGCATCCGATGGATATCTTCCGCGAATTCCGTGGCCGCGAGCCCAGCCCCGAACCGCTGCTGCGGCACAGCGGGCTGATCGACGATGAAACCGCCGGTGCCGGCGAGGTGTAACAGTCTTCCGGCGACCGATCACTGCGCCGGGGTGGCATGTCCCGGAGGAACGACGGGCGTGGTCTTCTCCTGAAGTCCCTCTCCCGGCGGGAGAGGGGTTGGGGTGAGGGGGCTTATATCTGCTGGCCACCGATCGCCGGGTGCCACTGCCGGCTGGTCCGGCAGTGGCTTCCCGAAACCAGGCTGACCAGGCTGCTGCAGTGAAACCCGGCTTCCAGTATGCCCGCGGTTCTGCGGGCACTGTTCAATACAGGATTGATACCAATGCCACATCTCTTCCTGCCTGCCATGCACAGGACTGCTTTCGCCGGCCTGGCCCTGCTGCTGCTGTGCGGCTGCGGCGGAACCGACCCGGCTCCTGAAAGCAAAGGAACCGGCACCAGCGGGGCAGCCGCTTCCCCCGACGAATCAGAAGCGGCTGAGAAGAAAAGCAGCCCCCGGTCCGGGCAGGCTGGTTCCACAGCGAAACCCATCCCGGCAGCGGCCGCCGGCATCGACGTGCCCGAAGCCGAACCACCCACCCTGTTCACCGCCGAGCAGCTGGCCGAAGGCTGGGTCGCTCTGTTCGACGGGCAGACGCTGTTCGGCTGGGAAGCCAGTCACCCGAAGACCGGCTGGCGGGTCGAGGATGGCACGATTATCGCCGATGGAACGGAGCCCGGTCTGCTGCTGACTTCATTTGAAATCGGCGATTTCGATCTGTCCTGCGAGTGTCAGCTGGAAGCCGGCGGGAACAGTGGTGTCTTTCTCCATACCACCCGCAACCCGAGCGATCCCTCGGCCGACTGCTGGGAATTCAACCTGTGCGATACGCACGAGAAGTTTCCCACCGGCAGCATGGTTGCCAGGAAGGCCGTCCCGCTGGATCACCCCATCGAAGACGGAAAATGGCACAGTATGCTGCTCAAGGCTATGGGCAACCGGCTGGTGGCCTTCATCGATGGCGAACAGGTCCTGGAATACGAGGACGACACCGCCACTCCCCGCACCACAGGCTTCATCGGCCTGCAGATGAACGGGGGCAAGGTGAAATTCCGGAATGTGTACCTTCGGCCCACCGGCACGAAGCCCCTGTTCAATGGCACGGATCTGGCCGGCTGGCGGGTGGTCCCCGGCTCAAACAGCGAGTTCGAGGTGAACGACGGGGCGATACATATCGGAAACGGACCCGGATTCCTGGAAACCACCGACACCTATGGGGACTTCGTCCTGCAGCTGGAAGCGCGCACCAATGCCGAGCGGATCAACAGCGGCGTGTTCTTCCGTGCTCAGCCCGGCACCGAAGAGAACCCTTCCAACGGGTACGAACTGCAGATTCACCATGGATTTGCGGAAGGTGACCGCCGCCGGCCGGATGACTACGGCACCGGCTTCGGCACGGGGGCCATCTTCCGCCGCGTGCCGGTTCGAAGGGTGATGGCGAACGACAACGAGTGGTTCCACATGACGTTGCTGGCCCAGGGCCCGCATTTTGTCACATGGGTCAACGGATATCGGACAGTCGATTTCATCGATACCCGCCCGGCCGATGAGAACCCCCGCCGCGGCCTGCGGCTGGAAGCCGGCCATCTCAGCCTGCAGGGACACGACCCGGGCACCGATATCGACTTCCGGAACCTGGAGATCACCACAATCGCCGGGGGAACCGCCGCAGCCGGCACGGAATAACCGGCGTGCTTTCAGGCCGGCCTGAGACAGCAGAGAGGCTTACCGCAGAGGCCACAGAGATTCGCTGAGGAAAGAAAAAAGAGAACCGCGTGTGCCATGCCCATAGCCGCGAAAGCGGGATGGGCATGTTCTGGCAAGCTTCTCTGCCTGCCACTGATCACTGAATCCGGGCCACCAGTCACTGATCATTTCAGTCGGCTGGGTTGAGTTTCGAAACCCAGCAATTGCGGGAGCGAAATGACAGTCAGCCGACCGAAGCTGCAGCAACCTCTCCACGCTCCTTCGTTGCGTGAAGCATAGCCTTCTGCAACCGTGACTTTCTTCACGGCGTCCTGCTCACCGCCCACTGCCCGGGTGACACGAGGTATCCCACCCAGCCTCTCACACCAGCCCATCAATCGGGCGTCCGCCGGACAGCATCGGCACCGGGCGTCCGCCCGGTTCGTCGAAGTGAATCGCTTGCGGAATTCCCAGCACGTGGAACACGGTGGCCATCAGATCCTGCGGAGTCACGCGACCGGATTTCACCGCTTCGGCCCGGGGGGTTGATTCACCCACCACCTGCCCCATCTGCAGTCCGCCACCCGAGAGAGCCAGCGTGCTCAAACCACCCCAGTGGTCGCGACCGGCCTTCTTGTTGATCCGCGGCGTCCGGCCAAACTCTCCGGAAACCACCAGCAGAATGTTCTCATCCAGGCCCCGCTGGTAAATATCCCGCACAAAGGCCGAGACTGCCCGGTCGACTTCCGGCCCGCGGCGGTCCATGTTCTTTTCGATTGCACCGTGCATGTCCCACCCCTGGTACGACACACACACGAAACCGCAGCCGGCTTCGCACAGCCGCCGGGCGGCCAGCATCGATTCGCCCAGTCCCTCGCCATACTCGGCCACCAGAGCGGGGTCTTCCTGTTTGACATCGAAGGCCTGCGGCGCACTGCCCAGAATCAGGTTCAGCGCCTGCTGATTGAATCCGTCGATGCCGTCCATCACGCCGTTGGCATCGGCCTCCCGCCGGAACTGATCCAGCTGGTTCAGCAGGGCGCGGCGGTTATCCAACCGGGGCAGCTCAACATTCAGCGTCATGTTCTCCCGGGCCGAGCCTTCCGGTGTGAACGGCCCGCAGGCTTTGCCCAGCCACGACGGGCCGGTCATCGCGTTCGCGTATTCGCCGAAACCCACCCGCCCCATCTGCACGTAGGTGGGCATGCCGGTTTCCGGGTGATTTGGCCCCAGCGCCCGCGATGCGATGGACCCCAGCGAGGGCCGGTCATCGGCCTGGGCATGTCCCGTGTTAAGCCAGAAGGCACCAAGCCGATGGCTGCTGGTGGGAACCTCAAACGAGCGCACAAAGGCCATGCGGTCGGCCACCTGAGCCAGCCCGCCAAAGTGGCCGCCCACGGTCACGCCCGGCAGCTTTGTTTTCACTTCCCCGCTGACGCTGCGAAACTCCACCGGAGCATTCATCTGCGGATCGAAGGTTTCGATCTGCGTTGGCCCGCCGTTCAGCCACAGCCACACCACCGAAGTCTTCCTCGCCGGCTGCGGCGTCTGTCCCGCCAGAGCCCGGCTGCCCTGCAAACCGGGCAGAGCCAGAGCACCCAGCCCCGCGCCGCTGACCTGCAGCACATTTCGCCGGCTGATTCCCTCGCAGTTTCGCTGTTTCCGGCCAAAATGGATCTTCAGCATGGCGGCAGGCTCCTGAATCTCGTTCGCGTCGCAGAGAGAAGGCGGTGGCACCAGGGCAGGTCGACGGGTCAGGAATCGGGCAGGCACTGCTGTTGGTGTGTGCAGATCAGACCCATCATCGTCTGTTTATAAGTGGCGAGCGAATTCCTGTCAAACCGCCCTTGCCGAATGGCAGGGTGGAAGAAGAAATGGAAGGGGTGCAAAGCTCCTCAACGCCGTGTATTTTTGCCCGGTGTCCGACCGCCGTACGGCCATCGCCAGAACCTTCCTCTCCCGAGCAGCACCACCGTCTTTGGCTTCGCGGTTAATGCCATGGTCTGCGTATTCCGCTGCATCAGCCGGGGCTGCGTATGCCGCCCGATGATCACGCAGGGGG
>JAGQPV010000054.1 GCA_020426545.1 Planctomycetaceae bacterium | reverse complement strand
AGAAAGCATTGAGAGAATGCTGTTTCACCAGCGGTGCACCCGGGCCGGCGGGTCTCGATCTGCTGGCGGCTGCTCCCTCAGATTCTTTGGGCAGCTGATCAGCCGAAGGGCTGCCGGGCGGGTCCCCTCGTTGTGCGACTTCATTCGCTCAGGCTGCCGGCATCCATTCGCCGTTGCGCCGCAGAATCGATCAGCAGCCACGCGGAGAAAAGGGATCACCGCCAGTCCGGCTTCGGTGCAGCCTGTACAACCGGTCGAACAGCCTCTGAAGTGAGAAGTCCATCAGGATTTTCCTGTATGAAGCCAAAACGCCACATCAATCCGACCTATGTTCCCCATGTGGCATCAGGTCTCTTCTCCGGAGTTCCGGAGACACGTCACTGCTTCCTTTCTGGAAACAGGCCGTCGTCCGGTGGAACTGGTCGCAGGCAGATGTCTGTGGCAATGCCACTTCATATCAATTCCCCAATGGCAGTTTTCATGCGGTGAAGCAGGTGCGCCTGCCTCATGTGGAATCTGCAGAAACGGGGCAGCAGATCAGGAATCCAGAAAGCACGCTCTCTGCGCCACAGGTGCGGTGACGATTGGCTTCTGCCGAAAGCTGCTGCGAGCGATTCCGCACGATAAATCACCCTGCACTTCGGATGAGCGCGAAGGCGGGCTTCAGATTTGAGGTTGGCTATGAAGGTTCTGCTGGTTGACGATTCCGGAACGATGCGCACGATTCAGAAACGCTGCCTGAACAAGCTGGGAATTGAATCCGTGGCGGAGGCTGATGAAGGCGCCAGGGCCCTGGAACTGTTCGAAAACGATGAATTCGATGTCGTATTGTGCGACTGGAACATGCCGGTCATGGATGGGCTGACGCTGCTGAAGAAGATTCGCGCACGGGATGCCAAAGTTCCGGTGATCATGGTGACCACGGAAGCCGAGCGTTCCCGGGTGGTCGCGGCAATTCAGGCGGGTGTCTCGGATTATCTGGTGAAGCCGTTCACGCCCGATGAGCTGAAGAACAAGCTGGAGCGGTGGGTGACCTCCTTTACCTGATATGGTTCCGACCGGAATCGAATTTCCGGGAAGAACGGGGACGGTGGCTGTCCATCGAACCGGGGCCGGCAGCAGGCGGTGCTTGCGATATCGCCCGGGAAACAGGCATTGCCGAATGACTGACGCTGATGACGAGAGACCGGGCTGCTGAAACACACTGTGAGATACATGGAACTGCGATGCCACAGCCTGTCGACAGGCTTCAGTGTGAGCGACGCCTGATCGGCAGGCGCCCCTTCCTCTGGTACGCAGTCTGCCAACTGAAACAGATTGCCGGGAAATCTTCCCGCTTCCTCTGACTGTTGACTGAGAAGATTCATGGTAGATCCTTCACGCATCTGGAATTCGGTGTCTCTGCCGACATTGCCCTCCGTCGCTGTCCGTCTGCTCGATGTGTCCAGAGACCCCGACGCGGAGATTCAGGACGTGGTGGCGGTGATCCGGCAGGATCCGGCCATTGCGGCCCGCATTCTCAAGGCCACCAATTCCGCGTACTTCGGCTTCCGGCATGAAGTCACTTCCATCGACCGGGCCGTGCCCCTGCTGGGAACCACCGTCGTCACCTCGCTGGCGCTGAGTTTCTCACTGGTGGAAGCGGCCATGACCACCGGCCCCATGGTGGCGCACTATCGCAACTACTGGATGCAGTCCGTGGTGCAGGGAGTCGCCGCGGAGGCTCTGTGTCAGCATTCGAAGGATGGCCTGGAGTGCGAGTTCTTCCTCGCCGGACTGCTGACCGACCTCGGGCGGCTGGCGATGCTCAAAACGATTCCCGAAGAATACCGGGTCGTGCTGGAGCAGGTGGAAGCGGAACGGATGGCGCTGACCGAAGCGGAGCAGGCCAGGCTGGGGTTTGATCATGTGATGATCAGCCAGAAGCTGATGGAAAAGTGGGGGCTTCCTCCCTCACTCCGCGAAGCCGTGAAACTGCATCACTCGACCGTGGCCGAACTGAAGGAACATGAGCCGGACGGTCCCCGGGAACTGGTCCGTGCTCTGATGCTGGCCAGCAGCATGGGCGATTTCTGCTGTGGTGCCGACAGTGGGCCCGCACTGAACCGGCTGCGGGAGCTGAGCAGCGAGCTGTACGATTTCTCGGAAGAGCAGCTGCAGGAGTTTATTCTCCAGGTGCGGACCAGCCTGGACTCCGCGGCCGAGCTGTTTTCCGTGAACCCGGACGAGGTGCCCGAGCCGGAAGACCTGCTGGCTCAGGCGAATGAACACCTCGCGGAGCTGGCCATGCGGGAACACATGGCAGGATCTCAGGCGGCCGCGAGAAGCCACCAGGCGGAACTGGAAAAGAAGGAACTGGAGCTGGCCAACCATCGCCTGCAGCAGCAGGCAATGCACGACCCGCTGACCCGCATTTACAACCGGCAGTTCTTTGATGAAACTCTCGGCCGCGAAGTGGACCGCGCTCGCCGTGAAGCCCAGCCGATCGGCGTGATTTTCTGTGACATCGATCATTTCAAGCAGCTGAATGACAATTACGGGCACCGCTTCGGGGACTTCGTCCTGCAGAAGGTGGCCGCCGCGTTTTCAGCGGCGTTGGGGAAGTCGGATGTGCTGGCCCGTTACGGGGGCGAGGAATTCGTAGTGATCGTCAGCCAGCCCACGGAGAAGGGACTGGCCCGGTTGAGCGAACGAATTCGTGCCATGGTGCAGGATTCCGTCATTGAATCGGAAGGCGTGCAGGTCCAGGTCACGGTGAGTGTGGGCGCTGCACTGGCCATGCCGGGGCGGGACGCTGCCAGACTGGCCGAGACACTGGTCGTCGAGGCCGACGCCGCCATGTACGACTCCAAGCGAAACGGCCGCAACCAGGTCCATGTTCGCTCGCTGCTGTCGGAATTCGAACGACGGATGGCTGCCCGTGTGCTCGAACAGCGGTTCAGCCGCTGGCTGGTGGCCCGCAATGCGGTCGATATTCCCGGCGTTTCCCGGGCGGTTTTGAAGTGCACGCCCAACCGGGTGCGGATCGGCGAGCTGGCGCAGCGGCAGGGATGGCTGACCCCGGACGATATTCAGCAGATTCTTGATGACCAGAATGCGTCGAAAGAACGCTTCGGGGAAGTGGCGATTCGACTCAGCCTGCTGACAGAACAGCAGGTTGGCTGGATGATTGCCCTGCAGCAGGAAGATCCCGCGGACCTGGCCAGAGCGCTGGTTGGTCTCGAACTGCTGGAGCGTGATCAGGCCGATCAGCTGCGACAGGAATTTGAAGCTTCCTTCGGCGGCCAGGCCGTCACCGCCTGAGGTCGGCCACTGCCGAAAGACAGCCCGGCCAGTCTGGCTGGAGCCGGAATTCGGCTGACTGATACCTTTTCAATCTGACGAAACATCTCAACTCTGTGGCGTTCAGCGAAGCCGCCGCTCTGTCCTTTCCGGGGGCAGTACGGCCGATGGCGATGCTGATCCCGCATTTCCAGTAATTTCACGCTGGCCGGGCACCTGCTCGATCGGCTGTCATACGCTTTCACTGCTGGCCCATTCTGAACTCCAGGGCGTGCTGCAGGGGAGTTATCAGGAATCGGTTTCATGGAACTGACTGCCCCTTCAGTGAGCCGGCAGGATTTCTCCCGCCGCGTGGTCATCGCCGCAATCGCCGCCACCACTGTGCTGTATGCCGGCTGGCGGATCACCGTGGAAGGCCACACGGCTTCGGCAGCAGCAGCCGTGCTGCATGCGGCCAGTGGCGCTGCCAGCGGCACGGCCCACGCGGCACACAACAGCCATGAGGCAGCTCATGCGGTCAGCCCGCCGGCGCTGTACAGCGTCATTCCCTTTATCGTTCTGCTGCTGGCCATTGCGCTCTTGCCTCTGTCCCGCAGAACGGAACACTGGTGGGAACACAATCTGAACCGGCTGCTGGTGGCGGGCGGGCTTGGCCTGATGACGCTGAGCTATTACGGCCTGCTGTACGGGCAGGGCGTGCTGGATCACACCACGCATCAGCTTTCCGCACCGGGGTGGCCGGCAGCTGTGGCCGTGCTGAAGAATGCCCTGCTGGTGGAATACATTCCGTTTATCACGCTGCTGTTCAGTCTGTATGTGATCAGCGGTGGAGTTTCCATTGAAGGACGGTTCACCGGAACGCCGCAGATGAATACCGGAATCATCGGGATCGGGGCGCTGCTGGCCAGTTTCATTGGCACCACCGGGGCCGCCATGCTGCTGATTCGGCCTCTGCTGCAGGCCAACATCCGGCGAAACCGCGTTTCTCACACGGTCGTGTTTTTCATCTTTGTGGTGTGCAACACGGGCGGCTGCCTGCTGCCGATTGGCGATCCGCCGCTGTTTCTGGGATATCTGCGGGGGGTGAGTTTCACGTGGACCCTCGGCCTGTGGCCGATGTGGCTGTTCATGAATCTCACGCTGCTGGCGGTGTATTTTCTGTGGGACCTTGTTGCGTCCCGCCGGGAATCGCCGGATGCGTTTGAACTGCCTCCCGCGGAGTCAGCAGCCGATGGCCGGTCCGTCAGTCAGCCGCGACTGCGAATTGGCGGCGGCCTGAATTTCCTGTGGCTGGCAGGTGTGATCGCCTGCGTGGCCCTGCTGGATCCTTCCAAAGCCGTTCCGGGAACTCACTGGCACGCCCCCCTGTATTTTCGCGAAGTGATGATGCTGGGGCTGACGGCTCTGTCGCTGTGGACGACAACACCGGAGATTCGCCACAGCAACGCGTTCAATTACGATGCAATTCTGGAGGTGGCGGCGCTCTTTACGGGGATCTTCATCTGCATGCAGGCCCCGATTCAGCTGCTCAACACCTGGGGACCGCAGCTGGGGTTCGATCAGCCGTGGAAATACTTCTGGGGCACCGGGCTCCTGTCCAGCTTTCTCGATAACGCACCCACCTATGTGGTGTTCTTCGAGACGGCCCGCACCATGGAAACCAGCGGCGTGGCCGTGGCCGGCGTGGGAGCGAGTTATCTCGTCTCCATCAGCCTCGGGGCGGTGTTCATGGGGGCGATGACCTACATCGGCAACGGGCCGAATTTCATGGTCAAAGCCATCGCCGAGAAGAACAACATCCGGATGCCCAGTTTCTTCGGCTATATGGTCTACAGCTGCCTGGTGCTGCTGCCCCTGTCGACCCTGCTGACGTTCCTGTTTATCTGAAAAGCGGGAACCCGCGGCAGCAGCCCGGCGACAGGAAATCGTTTCCTGGCCGGGCGGTTCGTGAGGCATGCAACGCGGCCGGTGCGGCCAGCATTCATTTCGTCGAGCGGACGTAGCCCGTCAGCAGGACTTTAATCCGGCCGGAGCATTTGCTGCCCGGCGGTGTATTGACCCGCAGATACAGCAGCCCGTCGGCCTTGGGTTTGATGTCGGTTTCCGTGCCGACAGCAAAGGGAGCGCCCGGCTTCAAACCCTTCTTGTCGGGGCTGAGGATCACGCCCATCAGTGCGCCGCAGGGTATGCCGACGGCCATGTCTCCCGCTGCCGGCTCGGCTGTGGGAAATCCTTCCGGCCCCACCAGCCCGTTAGACACGAACCGATACTTGCCGCTGGACTGAATGCGGAACGGCTGATCGCCAAACACCCGCACTCCCACCGCCGTCCAGCCACGACCGGTGTCCACTTCCAGTTCCAGCGGGTTGGACACAATCAGTTCGTTATCCAGCGAATCGATCTTTGCTTTCACGCCTTTGGCGTCGGGCTGCAGCTTGAGGATCGTCGACAGGACGGTCTTGGCTTTTTCCAGTTCGCCCGCTTTTTCATATTCAGTCGCCAGCTCGACCGAACCGCGAAGGAACTCGGCGCGGACCTTTTCCGCCTGCAGATCCAGCTCTTTGACGTTGGCTTCCGGATTGTTCCGCCCACGGCTCTGGCCGGCTGCCGGATGCTGCAGCATCAGCACGGCGATGGTCAGTCCCGCGAAGGACACGGCCGGCAATAGAATCCGAACAGTCGCTGGTCGCAGACTACGGAAAAAGGGCATGGTGAGATCCTGATTCGGGTCGGATGGGAAGATGTTGCCCGCCGGGTTTGACCTGCCGCGCAGCAGCAGCAGCAGCAGCAGCAGCCGGGGGGCTTCTGAATGTGATCGCCAGAGAACTCCCCTTCTGTGTATTAAACGGTGCCGGCACTCAGCACGCAACTACTGCACAGTCACGCCGCGTACACCGGGCACGGTGAGTCCGGTCAATGTGATCCCCTTCACGCGCAGCACCTGCTCGGCAATGCCATGCCTGAATGTACGAACCGGCAAATGTGCGGCGATCTCCCGGAAATTTCCCGGCAGACTGCCACGGTTCGTCGGGCGGTCGGTGCCTCCAGTTTGTTCATCCCGGACCACCCCCCTGCCCTGCTGTGTCAGCAGGAAACCCTGTGCCTGCAGCGGTTGCGGAACGACCACAGCCTGTGGGATACTTCGACGCACCAGCCGGCAGATTCAGCCCCCGCCTGTGCCGGTACGCAGCCTGTTCCGGCTGGCACGACACCAGAGCAGCCGGGGCCAATACCGCAAGGAAAGAACAAGCACGATGCCGAAACTGACAGTCGAAGGACAGGGCGAATACGAGGTTCCCGCGGGCCGCAGACTGGTACTGGCCCTCACCGATGAAGCCGGAACCGACCAGCTGCATGCATGCGGCGGAAACGCGAAGTGCACCACCTGCAAGGTGGAGTTTGTGGCCGGCGAGCCTGTGAAAATCGCCGCCGCCGAGAAGGCCCTGCTGGAAGCCCGTGGACTCGAGGGTGTACGGCTGAGCTGCCAGATTGCCTGCGACCACGACATGACCGTCAGGCTCATCAGCCGGCTGGAAGGCAGCGGACGGGCCGATGCGGGCCACCGTCCGGCCGACGAAATTCAGCCCCCGCCGGAATGGGTCGATCGCTGAACCGGTGGAGCTGACTTAGAGGCTGTCCGGAAACCTCGTATCACCCCAACCCCATGTGTGAGGTCTGAAACTTAGGCTCAAGCCGTGGTATGGGGATAAGGATTTGCGGACAGGCACTCAGCGGTTCCCGCTGTTTTCCGGCGCGGTGGCTGCGGGAGAGTGCTTTAGAAAGTACTCGAAGAAGCGGTACAGCTGTGCGTTGGATTCGGGCGTGGGGCCGTGGGTTTCGCGGTTTGTCATGGCGACACGGTTTTCCTGCCCCAGCAGCCGGTTGACTGCCACCGCATGATTCAGCGAAAGCCACCTGGCCGGGCGATCTTCGGCACCACCCGAGACCAGAAACGGCCGGGGAGCCATCAGTGCGTGAAGTTCATGCAGATCGTGACCGGCTGCCCGCAGTTTCGGATACAGACCGCGTGCGGGGTTTTCCTCCGTGGGGAGGCCCCGCTGGCGGAACTCGGGTCCGTCATAGCCGAGATACCACGGTTCCCAGTAGTTGATTCCGCCGCGACTTTCGTCGAACACGATGCCGCCATCTGACCAGGCAGCGCAGGCGAAGCAATCGTACAGGCAGGAGGCAAACATGGCCCACTTGCCTCCGTAGGAATGCCCTGTAATGCCGATCCGCTCGGCAGCGACACCCGGTCGGCTGGCCAGCACGTGATACGCGTTGGCGGCGCCATAAGCCAGGGCGGAAAGAGGCTGAATGGTGGCCTGTTCGCGACTGGGGTAGTACAGCGAATAATCGTGGCCGACCGATAACGTCGCAAAGCCCCGCCGGGCGAGCTGCAGGGCGAAATCCCGCTGCTGATTTCGCAGGCCGAGGCCCGTATCGGGATCGTAATACACCACCACCACACCGGGGTGCGGTCCGGGAGAATTCGGCAGCAGCAGCCACGCGGTCACCGGGTGGCCGGGAGCCAGATCGAACCGGACCCGCTGGCGGGTGAAGTTCTCCTGCTGTGACTGGCCGAGAACTTCCACCCGGGGTTCGGTAATCACCGGCGGCCACTCGCCCATCTGCCGGTGCCAGCGGGCGAGAATTTCTGCGCGGCGGCGGTGCCAGTCGGCCGGCGTGCTGGCGATGCTTCCGTCATCGAAGATTAGCGGACTCCGGCGGTCATCCAGCTTTCCCTTGAACTCGGCAGGGGGCTCAAAGGCTGGCGCCAGCTTTTGCCACAGTTCCGCGCGGCGGGATGCCGAGGCTGCTTCCGCTGATTGACCGTGATCGGCCTCCGGCGGCCCGGCATTCGCTCGTCTGATCAGCGCAGCAGCCGGCAGGCAGAGGCAGCTGGCCAGCACCAGTTGAGTTACCAGCCGAAAGCCGCTCGGTCTGCTGCTCATGTTGACTCCCGACGGAGAACCGGAACCGTCCGTTCTGGCGAAGTCCCGGTCTCCTGTCTTTGTGCCCTGTTCATTCAGCAGACAGCCTCCCGCGGCTGTGGGCCGTCATTCTTCGGCGGATTCCTCTGACTCCTCCGCGGCCGGTTCCGGTGCGCCCAGTGCGGCTTCGGCTTCCTTCCTGCGTGACAGCGGCTTTTCGAGATTGGTCTCGGAATAGTCGCCAGTCATCCAGCGGACCAACAGGTCCATCTCATGGGCTGAGAGCTGCTCGCCAAAGGCGGGCATCTTGTTCTTCTCGCCGTAGTACCGCTCGTCGCCCGGGTCGCTGATGAAGGCATGCAGCCATTCCGCGGAACCATACCGGTACAGGTGCGGGTACCCGTCGGAAGCGTCGTCGTCGGCCGCCATGGGGTGACAGTCAGAGCAGACCGACATTTCGCCGACCGTCAGCGTGCCCTCCGTCAGAATCTCCTGGCCCCGCTTCGCCAGTTCTTCGTTGATCTCTGCATTCTGCTGGCCGGTTCCAGCCACCAGCGCTTCGATCACGGCCTTCAGGTCGTTGCTGTTCTCTTCCTTCAGCAGCACTTCCTTGTGCGTATCGACCCAGTCCTTCATCTCGGAGCCGTCGTAGTCCCAGTCTTCCACATTCTTCAGCGGGCGGAACAGCTCGCCGTAGCCGGTAAGCAGACGGTGGAACCATTCCCGGCTGCCGAAATCGCCCAGGTCGGCCGCGGTGGGAGCAGCTGCGACAGCTTTCCCGCCACCGGATTCCAGCACGAGGCGCCCCGTGCCATCGTGTCCGTCGTAGCGGTGGCAGGCGGCACAGTGCCGGGCAAAAATTCGCGGGCCCTGGGTGAACGGGTCGTTCCGCAGGAGGGTCACCGCCCCTTCGACGGGAATCTTCGCCGGGCCATTGGCCAGTTCCAGCACGCGGTGGGCTTCCCGTTCGGCCGCATGCAGGGCCGCCTGGTGATCGGGATTGGCATTGTCTTCGTAAATCGCCAGGACTGTCAGGAAGGCGGTGCCGATTGCCAGCAGCCACATGAAGACCACGTTGAAGCGGTGCCCGCCTTTCCACCATGCGATGATCGGCATCAGAATGATGACCGTCATCACCAGACCCGGCAGATAAATCGCACCGAAGGCCAGGCCGAAATGTTCAATCGTTTCAAACTTGAGGAAACGGAACAGAAACAGGAAGTACCACTCGGGCCGGGCGGCTTCAAACGCGACCGACGGGTTGGCCGGGGCGTTGAGTTCGGCCCCTTTTGTAATTGCGAAGAACAGCACCACCGCCAGCACACCCAGGCAGGCCACGGCATCCCGCAGCACCTGATCCGGCCAGAAGCTGGCTTCCGGGGCACGGTGCGGGTCGGGCGTGGTGATGCCGTGCCGGCGGAACACATAAATATGCAGTGCGAGAAACGCCACCAGCGCCGCCGGCAGAATGCCGGCATGCATGGCGAAAAAGCGGGTGAGCGTATGATGGCCATATTCGGCCCCGCCCTGGGCGAGGTACTGCAGAGACGGGCCGACAACCGGTGCCGCCCCCATAATTTTGGTGGAGACCTGGGTGGCGTAGTAGCCTTTCTGGTCCCACGGGAGCAGATAACCGGTGAGCGACAGGCCCAGCACAATCTGCATCAGCACCATGCCGAGCCAGAAGTTGATTTCGCGGGGCGCCTTGTAGGCTCCGTCGATAATGACCTGCATCAGGTGCAGGGCCATCAGCACCACCATCGCCTGGGCAGCGAAGTGATGCACGCCGCGGACAACCTTCCCCAGGAACATGACTTCCTGAATGTAGTACACGCTTTCCCAGGCCGTCTGGGCGCTGGGGCTGTAGGCCGACCATAAAAACAGCCCCGTGATCAGCTGCACGAAGAAGGTGAAAACCAGCGTGCTGCCCCACACGTAGCGCCAGCGGGCACCGCCGGGGATCCGCTCGTACAGTGCTTCATGCAGCAGTTCGCGATGGCCGGTGCGATGGTCGAGCCAGTCGTTCAGCCGGGTCAGCATATTACTCATCAGACAGGAATCCGCTCGTGGGTTGCTGCTCGGAAGTTCTCGTACTTCAGCCAGACGGCGTCTCCGCTTTCTTCCTTGATCCGCACCTCCAGCGGGTCCATATCACGCGGAGGAATCTGGTTCTGCTTCTCGCCGCCCAGCTTGAAGGTGCTGTTGTGGCAGGGGCAGAAGAAATCGTTTTCAGAGTTCCGATAGCCGATCGAACAGCCCAGGTGCGGGCAGACCGTATTGAAGGCCTGCACGTTGCCTTCTTCCGTCTTCCGCAGCCAGACCGTGCCAATCGGCTGGTTGGGGAACCGGTTCCAGGCATCGACGCGATCGTCGTACACCGTCACCAGCTGTGGCGTGCCGTCCTCCGGCAGCGATTCCACGGAGACATTCGTCCGAATGAAACCATCGGCATCTTTAATCACACCACCGGGAGTGCCGTTCTCGCCGCCGGCTGCGGCGGTTTCGCCCTTATTGCGGCGAATCAGCGGGTCGAGGAAGAACAGCATGCCGGCCAGAATGGGCACCAGGGTAATGATGCCACCAATGACAATAGCCGCCCCTTCCACGAGGAAGTTCCGCCGGGGACCCGGGGAAGTATTGGCACCGGTCAGGCCGGCACGGGCAGAATCGGCATCGAGAGTGGCCGCATCGGAACTGGTGGCTCCGTGCACCTGGGGGTCATGCGGATCCCGAATCGAAGAATCGTCGTCAGTCATACTGTGCCTCCTCCAGCACACTGCCTGTGGAACGGTATGATCCGGCAGACGGTGTGACTGCAGTGAACTGGCGGGAAATCAGGAGCCAGGAAATCTGTCAGGGGGTGAGTGCGGTCGCTGTGAGTGCGATGGTTGTGATCGCAGTATCTGTCAACGCGGGTCTGTGAGTGCGGTCGTTGTGAGCGTGTCTTCCGGTTCTGCCCGTCTGTGTCACTGCCAGCACGGAATCAGTCGGACAGATCGTGAGAGTCGGCATCTGTCCGGCACACATGGCGGCAGTCGGCATTCTGCCTGTCTGGCGGAATGTTGCGGTTCAGCCTGAGGAGCCGTCGCGCGTTTCAGATCAGCAGGAACGGAATTCCAGAGTGAAGGTCCTGTTAAATTGTTTTCCACCAGGGCGGCTCAGGTCAACTCTGCGGGAAAACTGACGCCAACCTGACGATTTTGTCAGGAGATTTCCGAGGGTGCGGATTCCGCTGGTGTTTCCTCAATGGCTTCGGCCATGGCCTGCAGGACGCGGGGCACGGCCTGCTCCAGCGGGCCGGGCAGCATGGCGCCCGATGCCTGACGATGTCCGCCACCGCCCAGCTCTTCCGCCACCTGGGAGACATTGACCGAGGTCCGGCTCCGCAGGCTGAATTTCACACGTTTATTGAACTGCTCGATGGCAATGAATGCGCATTCCACGCCTTCCAGCGTCAGGCACTGGTTCACCAGTTCGTCGGTATCCGACGGGCTGGCTCCGGTTTCCTGAAAATCCTTCAGGCTGATCCACGTATAACCCAGCCGCCCCTCGCAGGCGAGTTTCACCCGGCTGAAGACCGTTCCCGCCAGGTGCACGCGTGCGAGAGAATACTGCTCGTACAGCTGCCGATAGACTTCGTGTGGCTGAACTCCCAGTTCGATGAGACGGGCTGCATCGCGGAAGGTGCCGGCATCGGTCGAGGAAAACCGGAACCAGCCGGTATCGGTCGCGATGGCGCAGAACAGCGGCAGAGCCATCTCCCGTGTCAGCTCCCAGCCGAGGGCGTCGGCCAGCTGGCACACCAGCACTCCGGTGGCCGGGGCCGAGGTATCGCGGAAAACCGTCGCCCCCAGGTCATCCCACGAAGGGTGATGGTCGATGACGACTTTCCGCGCGGAGGTATTTCTCAGAACGCCGGAGACATCGGGCAGCTGCACCCACGAGCCGGTATCGAGCACGATATGCACGTCGGCATCGGAGGCGTCTTCAGCGGAGATATCCACCCCGATCTTCAGAGCGCGATCGGTCGGATCAAGAAATTTCAGATGAGCGGGCGAAGCGGAGGGATTGACAATCCGGACGGATTTCCCCAGCGACTCCAGCAGCAGGGCCATTCCCAGTTCAGAACCGAGCGCATCCGCATCGGGCCGGGCATGGCTCGAAAGGACGAACCGCTGGCCGGAACTGACGATCTCTCTCAGCGGTTCCCAGTCAATTTTCATGGCGAGCATCCTACGCATCAGTACCACGGGATGCAATCGGCTGGGCGCAATCCGCGATGGGGAGACCACAGTTTCACAGGGCCGATACCGCTGAGGGCTGACGGTTCAGCCGCCTTGACTCGAATCATAACGGGGAACACGGCCGCACCGCTACAACCTCCTGCTCTCAGTCTCCCGGCTGGTGGTCTGCCGAGTGAGTTGTCTCCGGGCCAGTCAGAAGCCGGGCCGATTCCGGCGGCTGGGGAGCGGGCCGGGAATTTGCTGCCGGCTTCGCACCGCCGCCTTTCAGTTTCGTGCGCAGTTCGTGCAGTTTGACCAGCGCGGCGATGGGCGTCATGTCGTCCAGTTCGAGATCGCTCAGTTCCTGCAGCAGCGGGTGTTCGTCCTGACCAAACAGCGAAAGCTGGCGCCGTTCCTGGCGGGTTGTCATGCGGGGCGGGACTTTCGTTTTCCCCGAATCGTCCAGATGATTTTCCTCCAGCTGATCGAGAATCACACGGGCGCGGGCAATGACCATGTCCGGCACGCCGGCCAGGCGGGCGACATGAATGCCGTAACTTTTTCCGGCGGCGCCTTCCACAATGCGATGCAGGAAAATCACATCGTCATCGTCTTCCCGCACGGCCACGTTCCAGTTGCGGGCGTGAGGCAGCGTGCGGACCAGATCGGTCAGCTCGTGATAGTGCGTGGCGAACAGTGTGCGGCAGCGGGCCACATCATGCAGATATTCCGTCACCGACCAGGCCAGCGAGATGCCGTCATACGTGCTGGTTCCCCGGCCGATTTCATCCAGAATGACGAGGCTGGCCGCGGTCGCCCGGTTAAGAATTCTGGCGGTTTCCGTCATTTCCACCATGAAGGTGCTCTGCCCGCGGCCCAGTTCGTCGCTGGCACCCACACGGGCGAAGATGCGGTCGGCCACGCCAATGCGTGCTTCGCCCGCCGGTACGAAGGACCCCATCTGAGCCATGACGGTTAACAGGGCTGCCTGACGGATGTAAGTACTCTTACCCGCCATGTTGGGGCCGGTAATGATCTGCACGCGACCGGCCTCCGGCCCCAGCCGCACATCATTCGGTACGAACTCGCCGGAGGGCTGCAGGCAGTCGAGCACCGGGTGCCGCCCTTCGCGGATATCCAGCACCGGCTCTTCGGTGACTTCCGGCCGGCAGTACCGCTGGCGGACTGCCAGCACCGCCAGACTGGTCAGCACATCGACCGCTGCGAGCACAGCGGCGGAACGCTGCAGCCGGTTGACCTCGGCCGCTGTCTGTTCGCGGAGTGTTTCGAACAGATCCTGCTCCAGTTCGCCGGCCCGTTCCTCGGCCCGCAGGACTTTCTCCTCGTACTCCTTCAGTTCCGGCGTAATGTACCGTTCCTGATTTTTCAAAGTCTGTTTGCGAATGTAGTTCTCGGGCACTTTGGCGGCATGGGCTGCGGTCACTTCCAGGTAGTAACCGAAGACCTTGTTAAAGCCGACTTTGAGGTTCGGAATGCCCGTGCGCTCGGATTCACCGGCCTGGTAGGCGGCGATCCATTCCTTACCGCCGCGGGCCAGGTCCCGCAGTTCATCGAGCTGAGGATGAAAGCCCGGCCGAATCACATTGCCTTCGGCCACGTTGATCGGCGGCTCGTCCACCAGGATTTCTTCGATGGCGCTGCGGACGTCCTCGCACAGGTCCAGTTCCTCGTGCAGTCGCAGCAGCAGTTTGGAACGGCAGCCGGACAGCAGCGATTTCAGGTCGGGCAGACTGGCGAGGGTCCGGGCGACACAGGACAGGTCCCGCGGCGAAGCCCGTCCCGTGGACAGCCGCGTCGCCAGCCGCTGCAGATCCCAGGTGCCTTTGAGTTTCGCCTGCAGATCCCGGCAGAACATCGGATCGCGGGTCAGTTCTTCCACCGCATCGAGGCGGAACTCGATGGCCGCAGTCTGCGTCAGCGGGCTGGAAAGCCAGTCGGACAGCAGCCGGGCTCCCATGGGAGTCACCGTTCCGTCAATCACACCCAGCAGACTGCCTTCTCGGCTGCCATCGCGAATGGTTCGCGTCAGCTCCAGGCTGCGGCGGGTGGCATCATCGAGGACGAGGTACGTGTTCCGTCGCCAGGGCTCCAGCTGCGTGATATGCGGCAGAGCGGTTTTCTGCGTTTCGTGAATGTACTCCAGCAGTGCTCCGGCGGCTGTAATCCCCGGTGTGTGGTCGTCTTCAAAATCGAAGCCTTCCAGGGTGCGGGTGCGAAAATGTTCCAGCAGAGTGCGGCGGCAGTCATCCGCCGTCCAGCACCAGGCCGGTCGCCGGGTCTCCACCATTCCGGCTGGCTGCCAGAACTGGCCCACCGCCTGATCGACGTTGAAACCTTCCGGCAACAGACATTCCGCCGGTGCGATGCGGGCCAGTTCGTCCCGCAGCTGCTCGGGTTCGAGGTCGGCCGCGTAAAACCTTCCGGTCGACAGCTCCAGCCAGGACAGCCCGGCGGTTCCCCCCTGCAGGCACAGGGCCGCCAGAAAGTTGCTTTCCCGCGGATCCAGCAGGGCGTCGTCGGTCAGTGTGCCGGGAGTGACCACCTGGGTGACTTCCCGCCGCACCATCCCTTTTGCCTTGCGGGGGTCCTCCACCTGATCGCAGATGGCAGCTCGGAGCCCGGCCCGAATCAGCTTCTGCAGGTAGCCTTCCAGCGCGTGGTAAGGGAAACCGGCCATCGGCACCGGCTGCGGTGAGTTCTTGTCCCGGCTGGTCAGGTTCAGCCCGAGGATTTTCGCCGCAACTTCCGCGTCTTCGAAGAACAGCTCGTAGAAGTCTCCCATGCGGAACAGAAGCAGCGTGCCCGGGTGGGCCTGCTTGACCTCCATGTACCGTTCCATCATCGGGGTGAGCTTCGGCCCGCTGTCTGCCATGGTGAGTGCTTCCGGTCTCTGCTGCCTGCTGCCGTCTGCATGATCCATCCCGCGGAGGGCGAGGAACTGTGCCGGCCACTGCTGAACTGAATGGAACTAAACTGAGTCGAGGTGTGTCGAATCGAATGGAACTGGCTGGTCGATCGCCTGTTCTGGTCAGCCCGGATCAGCTCTGGGTCAGCCCGGGCACCAGGCGGTGCAGCAGCTGTCGAGCGGAGCCGCTAATGCCCTTCGGGGAACAGCATGCTGACGCTGGTGCGGTCGTGGATGGAACGAATGGCCTCGGCAAACTGCCTGGCGACCGAGACGATGGTGAAACATTCCGGCAGCAGGTCGGGAAAGGTTTCGATCGTATCGGTGATGAACATCCGCCGGATGGGACTGTCGGCGATCCGCTGAGCAGCACCCTCGGCAAAGGCCGGGTGGGAGACAGTGGCATAAATGTCCTTTGCTCCCCGCTGGCGGAGGACATCGGCCATTTTGGTCAGCGAGCGACCGGTGATGATGAAATCATCGACCAGCAGCACATTACGGTCTTTCACCTCGCCGAT
>JAGQPV010000548.1 GCA_020426545.1 Planctomycetaceae bacterium | reverse complement strand
AAAGTCACCCGGATCGGCTCGAACCGTGTTCGCACGAACGACCCCGAGCGCACCGTGCGGATCTATGATCTGAGTGATCTGTTCGCGGTGGCTCCGGGTTATCCGGCCCGTTATCCCCGTGGCCTGGGAACAACTTCCGGGCTGGTGTTCGGTGGTGACGGTGGTGCGGGCAGCGGTGAGATGACCGGTGCCACCGGGTTCGGTGGAGCGGGCGGATTCGGTGGTGGTGGCGGCGGGTTCTTTCAGATTCAGGGTGATGGCCGCCCGGAGGCTGTTCCACAGGGTATCCGTGGGAATGTGCTGCGGCAGTTCGGCCAGTCCGGCAGTGTGGGGGCGATGGACCATCCCGCGCGGATTTCCGTGGAAAGCCTGGTGACCGCCATTACCGAAGTGATCTCCCCCGACAGCTGGAAGGAGAATGGCGGGTTCTCGACCATGACCACCCTGGGCACGGCCCTGCTGGTCTCGGCCGATGAAGCGACTCACAGTCAGATTGAAAGCCTGCTGGGACTGTTCCGGCAGAAGTGGGGCACGCTGCGGACGGTGTCCGTCAATGCGTGGTGGCTGTGGCTGACAGAAGCCGAGCTGGCCGGGCTGCTGGGGCAGGATGACCCCGAGGCGGAACCGGCGAAAGTCGATGGGAAGCCGGTCTTTGGCCTCGTGCAGGACATGGCAGCCTGGCAGCAGAAGATTCAGGGCAAAGTTGCCGAAGGCGCAGCGGCCACCGAGCAGGGCTACCGGGCGGCGGTGACCTGCTACAACGGGCAGACGGTGCATACCCTGTCGGGCGATCAGCGAAGCGTGGTGACGCAGGTGCAGCCGCTGATTACGCGGGACGAAACCGGGCAGCCGGTGGGTTCCGTGGCTTACCTGCCGACGTTGACCGTCATCCAGGAAGGGGCTGCGCTGGAGGTGACGCCGCTGGTGACGATTTCCGGCAAGATCGTGATTCTCGATCTGCACAGCCGGGTCAGCCGGCTGCAGGAGGAACCGGCCGCAGCGGCACCGGCTGCGGAAGAGGAAGCCCCCGGGAAAGACTCGCCGGTCCTCTCACCGCAACTCGTGCTGCAGGCCCTGAACCGGCAGCCGCTGGCCGTGCAGCGACTGTCAACGACTTTGCGGGCTCCGGCAGACCGGGTGATGCTGGCCGGCGGGATGACGTTCAACCGGCAGGAACAGGCGGGCGGCCGGTCGCTGTACCTGTTCGTGAAAGCCGACGTGCAGGAACTGCGTTCGGACGATGACCAGCCTGAGGCGCGGGAAGGCATGGAAGGGGGCGCTCTTCCCCGCCCTCAGCTGGAAGACGCAGTGGAGGAAGCTGCACCGGCGGAAGACGAGGCGAAACCGTAATTCGATTCGCGGAAAGGACCGGCGGTCTTCAGCAGCCGGCAGCCAGTCGGCTGTCGCTGCTCACCTCATCAATCCTTCCGCCGTTCAAACACCGCGATCATCGTGGTTTCATCGGTCGTGAATTCCGTTGGGCGCTCTCCGCCGGGTTTGCGGTTGCAGAGGGTCAGGCGGTCGTCCTCCAGCCGGTAGATGCCGGTCACCTTTTCCCTCTTCTCCACACCCTCAGGGGCGATGGAGATGTCGATCTGCTTCGGCGACTGTGCCGGATCGACGGAGTAGGTTCCCGCCGCCCGGATTTCTCCGCCCACGAAGCTCTCGGCTTTCCCTTCCAGGAAGACGAACCCTCTGCTGCCTCCCTTGAGCTGCTCGCCAGTCAGCCTGACTCCGGCCCCCTTGATCGACACGAGCACCCAGCGGCCGTTCAGCGCCGTCTGTTCCCGCGCGACCGCTTCATTTTTCTCAGCCGCGGCGGCCGTTGGCGTCAGAGCAGCCGCCAGGATGAGGCTGAAGAGCAGAGTGGAGGGTGACATGGATGCTTCTTTCAGAGGATGTTGAGGACCGCGGTCGGTGCGTGGGATCGGGACGCAGTCATCAAAACCGACGAAGGCAACCTGCCCCCGCCTCAGCAGCACCAGTGGCGGATCAGGCGGGAGTAGGCCTCGGTGCCGGCTTCCAGCTGCTCGAGGGAAATCCATTCATCGTGCGTGTGGGCTTTGGCGATGCTGCCCGGGCCGAACACGGCCAGATGCCGGAAGTCCTGGAACATCGCGCCGTCGGTCCCGTAGGACACAGTGCTGGCCTGCTCTTTCCCGGCCAGCTGCAGCAGTTCCTGCACGAACTGAGATTTCGGATCAACGTACACCGGGCGGGCGGTGGCAGCCACTTCAAATTCGATGCCGCAGTCTTCGGCCGCCTTGCGGGCCCGTTCCACCAGCACATCGGCGTCCATGCCGGGCATCACCCGGAAGTACACCGTGCAGACACTCTGCGGCGGAGTAATGTTGATGGCGGAGGTATGATCGTTAATGCCGATATTCCAGGTGATGGTCGGCGGATCGAATTCGTCGTTCTGCCAGGCCGGGTCGGCTTCGGTTTCGTCGTGAATCTTCTTCATCTCGGCGAGGAAGGGAATCATCTTCAGGTTGGCGTTGATGCCTTCTCTGGTGCTTGAGTGGGCTGCCTTCCCGTGAGATGTCGCCTTGAAGCCATACGTGCCTTTGTGGGCATACACCACTTCCAGCATGGTGGGTTCGCCGATGATTCCGTGGGCCTCACCCGCCACCATTTCCCGGTACAGCTTTGAACGCTCGACGACATCCTTCGCACCCCAGTAGCCGACTTCTTCATCGGCCGTGCAGGTGATGTAGACCGGATGTTTGAGATCGGCGGCGGAGTACTGCTTCGCCGCAGCAAGGGCGCAGGCCAGCGAGCCTTTCATGTCGCAGCTGCCCCGGCCGTACAGGCGGTCGCCCACGATGGTGGGCTCGAACGGGCCGTGTTCTTCGCTGAACCACGGGTCGGCGGGAACGACATCGGTATGGGCGAAGTAGGCCATGCCCCCGGTGCCTTCACCCAGCCGGCTGATGATGCTGCACTTGCGGACGCCCTGCCTGTCGTCGTACTCCAGCCGCTCGGTGACGAAGCCCAGGCCTTTGAGCGTGTCTTCCACATAGCCGCTGACTTCGAGGTTCGACAGCACACTGGTCGATTCGAAGGCGACCAGCTGGCGGGTGTAATCCAGAGCGTCCATCGGGATCCTTCATGACTGGAGTGAGCTGCTGCGAGCCCGGAACCGGGTCGGCAGCGAAATCGGGTGCCGGCAGCGGCGGGCCGATTCTATCACTGGAACTGCTTTCATGCAGCCGAACCCGTGGTTTGCCCGGGAGTGCTTCCGGACGGGCCCGGAAAACCGGTGCGGCAGGAGGCCCTTCCCGCCGATCAGGCAGCCTGGCCGGAAGGAACGGTTGAACCCGGTCGGCAGGCCATTGCAGATGACTGCGGACCGTGGGGGTGGCCAGATTCTGCGGACTGGTGACAGTTGCCGACCGACGGGAGCTTCAGGAGAACGGGAAGCCGGCTGTTGCCGATTTCCGCTGAACTGCTGTGTTGAACCGACCCGATGAACTGATAAGATGCATTCACGGTGGTTGATATGATCGGGCTGGTGGAGCTGCCCCGTTCTCCGGTAGCGAGGGACCGCGCAGGACCGGCTGATCAAACAGAGTGCCTGTCCGGAAATCCCTGTCCCCATGCCATGGCGTGCGCCTGTCTTTCAGGACTGCCCATGTTTTGGGGGGATACGAGGTTTCCGGTCAGTCTCTGAGCTGGCCCGTACGCTGATTGTGGTAGAGAAAGTGACCAGATGACTCAGCCGACGCATGCTTCCAGTGATCAGTCTGGCCCGTTTCGCCATCCCGGTCTTTCCCGCCGCACCATGGTGAAGGCCGGTTCCGTGGGGCTGCTGGGCCTGGGCATGAACCATGTGGAGGCCCTGCGTTCGGCTCAGGCAGCCTCGGCGGCTCCGCGGGGTTCGGCGAAGTCGTGCATCTATATTTTTCTGTCGGGCGGGCTGGCGCAGCAGGACAGCTTCGACCCCAAGCCGGAAGCTCCGGATGGCGTGCGGAGTGAGTTTGCTCCCATCGCCACGGAAACTCCGGGAATTTCCATCTGCGAGCACCTGCCGCTGCTGGCGCAGCGGAGCCGGATGTGGTCGCTGGTTCGCTCGCTGTCTCATCCCACCAACGGGCATACGCTGGGGCATTACTTCATGCTCACCGGGCGGTCGGAAAAATCGCCCGGCTTCCGGGGAGACCGGGTTCCCCGTTCTTCGGACTGGCCGTCAATCGCCTCGATGGTGGGCGAT
>JAGQPV010000547.1 GCA_020426545.1 Planctomycetaceae bacterium | reverse complement strand
GAGGGATCGAATTGCACCAGGCGGTCTGCCGGTCGGTCAGCGACGGAAGGCCAGCCGTTGCGATTCCCCGCTCTCTTTACGCCGGGCGGGCTGGTGCCTGAGCGGCAATCGCCTGGCGGTCAGTTCCACAGCGACAGGACCAGCTGCGCCGCCTTCCAGCCGATCGCCAGCAGCGCAATCCCTGGAAACAGACGGGACCAGCCTTCCGAGCGGGTATCTTCACAGAAGCGGTCCCACAGCGGGAGACCGGCCTCGCGGACGGGAGAATGTTCTCCGGCAGGCTGTCCCGGCATGATGCATCTTTCTTCAGTTATCCTGGAGCTCCAGTAATCTTCGGGCTCCAGCTGTCTCCGGGCTGCCGTGTGGCGGAATTCTGCCAGGGCGGAAAACCCGTGCTGCCCCGGACCTGGAAGACATCGCTCCTCACCAGCCGCGAGCAGCCAGCAGCACGGAAACCAGACCGTCTGTAATGGTTGTAGCGATTACTACGCCTGCTCATCCTACTTCAGCGGGTTTCCGCATGCCACAGTGCGGCCAGTTGCTCAGGGCTGGCCCGGTGCGGGACAGACAACCATCAGGCAGACACCGGGGCCTCTGAATGAGGGACAGAGCGTTCAGGTTCCCCGTTCCGGAGAACGCGAGCTAACTGCAGAATGCGGAAGGAGATCTGCTGACGACATCGACAGCAGGTGCCGTGCGGCTCGATTCACCGGACAGTGTGCGGTAGGATTTCTGTACCAGAATCCTGCGAATGCATTGTCGGAGTTTTCCTGCCGTTCCCGTATGGGGCTCCTGATTCCTTCTGCCTGGCCGGCACCAGGGAAGTTCGCGGGAAACTGAAACCGACTGCTTGAAAAACTGACTGCTGGAGAAGAAGGAGTCCGGTGGAAACCCGCCGGAATCACACAGCTGCAGAAAGCTCACCCATGAACACACCTGCCCCGCAGCATTCCGTGGATATTTCGTTTGCGGTTCCTTTCGTGCATCGTTTGCGGTTCACCGAAGACGTGTTTGGAGCGGATGCCGAAACCCTGCTGGAACTGCTCGAACCTTCCGGCGAAAAGCCGCCTCGGGTGCAGTTCTGGCTGGATGAAGACGTGGCCCGGGCGCAGCCGGAGCTGGTCGACCGGCTGGAGGAATTCGGTCGTTCCGCCGGCAGTCGCATCCTTCCCGCGGGGAAAGTGCAGATCGTTCCGGGCGGAGAAACCGTCAAGAATGACATTCACCTGCTGGAACGGATGCTGAAGGTCTTCAATGCCTACGACCTGGACCGTCGCAGCTATGTGGTGGTGATTGGCGGTGGCGCCGTGCTGGATGCGGTGGGCTTTGCCGCAGCCATCGCACACCGTGGAATCCGGCTGATCCGCCTGCCCACGACCACGTTGTCTCAGGACGATTCCGGAGTGGGCGTCAAGAATGCGGTGAACCTGTTCCAGAAGAAGAACTGGGTGGGCACTTTCGCCGTTCCGTGGGCGGTGATCAACGATGCCGCTCTGCTGGCGACCCTGCCCGACCGCGATTTTGTCTCCGGCTTTGCCGAGGCCGTGAAAGTCTTTCTGCTGAAGGACCGGGAGAAGTTCGACCAGCTGTGCCACAGCGCGGTGGAAATTCGTCAGCGGAACATGCAGGCCGCCCTGCCGGTGATTCGCGCCTCAGCCGAACTGCACCTGCAGCACATCACACGGGGCGGAGATCCCTTCGAGATGCTCGAAGCGCGGCCTCTGGATTTCGGTCACTGGTCGGCGCACAAGCTGGAGGTGATGACGAACTTCGAACTGCGGCACGGGGAAGCCGTGGGCATTGGCGTGGCGATCGATACGCTGTACTCAGCCCTGGTGCTGGGCCTGCCCATGGCAGATGCCCACCGGACGGTTAAATGCCTGGAGCAGCTGGGCCTGCCGCTGAATCACCCCATTCTCGACCAGACCGAACTGCTGTTTCGCGGGCTGGAAGAATTCCGGCAGCACCTGGGAGGTCGCCTGACCGTCACCATGCTGCATCAGGTGGGACAGCCGGTCGATGTGCACGAGATCGACCAGCCCCGCATGCGGGAAGCCATCAGCCTGCTGCGGAAACTGTCCGGTCGGTCAACCGCTCCGGCTGGTACAGAAATCCCCTGCAACAGCCGGAACGAATGACATCGATGTGGCGGCAATGGTGCGGGTGGAATTTTCCAGTGCCCCGCACAGTCCTGGATCAGCCAGCCTTCAGTTGCCTTCCGCGGCAATCCGGTACAGGTGATTCCGCGTCCGCAGCAGCAGCGAATTCTCCGTAACCGCCGGCGAGGCATTAAAGCCTTCGTCGAAGGTGTTGGTGCTCAGCAGCTGAAATTCCCGGCTGGCTGCGACCACGGGAACCTTGCCCTCCTTGCTGAAGAAGAAGATTTTCCCGTCGGCATACAGCGGCGAAGCCCAGTATTCGCCGGGCAGACGCTGCTGCCACACGAGTTCGCCGGTCTTCGCTTCGAGGCAGCTGGCCACACCGCCATCGCTGACCATGAACAGCAGGTCGTCCAGCAGAATCTGCGAGGCCCGTTTGGGCACGGCCTTGCCGGTGTTCCAGATGATGCGGCTGTCGGTCACATCGCCACTGCCACCCGGGCGAACGGCAATCAGAGACTGAGGTCCGCTGCCGGCGGCGATATACAGCATGCCGTGACCATACAGCTGCGGGTCGTTCGCCTCGAGCACGGGGATCTGCACCCGCCACAGCTCTTTGCCGGTTTCGGGAGCGTAGGCAATGGTTTCCACTGCTGCGGGGCTGATCAGTTCCTGCCGGCCGTCGGCTTCAATCAGCGCGGGAGTTCCGTAAGCTTTCTTCCGGTCGCCGTTGTCGGTGCCGTAATCGATCGTGCGGTCCTGCTTCCAGACGGTTTCGCCCGTGTTCTTATTCAGTGCAGCCACATACTGCTCATCAACTCCGTCGAAGTTGAGAAACAGCAGATTGCCCGACAGGATGGGCGAACTGGCCGGGCCCCGGAAGTCATCGCACTTGAAATCGCGGCGTTCCCACAGGGTCTCTGCTGTTTCGGCATCGAGGCAGGCGGTGCCGTAGCTGCCGAAGTGCACGTAAACCCGGCCCTCTTCCACCGCGGGGGTGCAGGAGGCGTAGCTGTTGGTCGGATGGCAGAAACGGGGATCCGGGTTATCGAACACCAGTTTGTTGTGAATGACTTTGCCCGTTTTGAAGTCGACGCAGACGGCGTACAGCTTCGTTCCGTCTTCGGGAGCCGTCGTCATCCAGATCTGGTTGCCCCACACCACGGGTGAGGACCAGCCTTTTCCGTGAATCGGCGTGCTCCAGACGACGTTCTTCTTCGGGCCAAATTCGGCCGGAATATCTGTCGCGTCGGAACGGCCTTCGCCATCGGCACCGCGGAACTGAGCCCAGTTGCCGGTCTGTGGTTTTGCCGCTTCCGCCGGCCCGGCGACAGCAGCCAGCAGCACAAGTGCGGCACTTCCCAGGCCGAGCACGGCCGGAAGATTCGCAGTTACAGCCATTCTGAGAGATCGACGCATTGGCAGCCCCAACGGATTGGAAACATGATGCAGGGTGGCTTTCGAGCCCTGAAGACCCGCCGCAGAATCACGTTTCCCGGGTCCCTGAAAATGGACTGCACAACTCGCACAGCCCGCAGACATCGATTGTGTCCGCAGACTCCGGTTGAATCCAGTCCGCGGGCTGAACCTTCCTGCCCGGTCCTGCCGATTTTAAGGAGCTGGCCGCTGGCGGGTTCACGCTGTTCAGCGGCGGAACTGTTCGCCTTTCGATACCGCTTCCCCCTCTGATCGAGTACAAGAGGGTTCTCAGGGCTGCATCTGCCGACAGGGCTGATGCCATGGGGCGTCCCGTGGAGATCGCCGGGCGGGAACAGGCTGTGGCCACGAGGATTTTATCGGGTTCGATTGGCGGGATGGCGGACGGAGCAGTGGAGATGAACACGGTATCGGGTGGACTGAAACAGCTGCACGAGCTGCATGTGCAGCACAAGGCCGTCAGTGAAGTGCTGATGCGGGGGCCACGGCAGGTGGAAGCCCGCAAACGCAACGCCGCGAAAAAGCTGGACGAAATTGAACAGTTGCGGCTGCAGCTGACACAGACCCGCAAACTGGGTGATGAAAAAGCGCTGCAGCTCAAGGTCAACGAGCAGCGGATTCTCGATCAGCAGGCCAAACTGAACGCCGCCTCCACGAACCGCGAATTCGATATCATCCGTT
>JAGQPV010000546.1 GCA_020426545.1 Planctomycetaceae bacterium | reverse complement strand
TGTCGAGTTCAACTTCGCCGGAATGGCGGCCGGTGCGAACGACCGTTACTACTACGATTCTGACGGACGGCAGCTGGGCCAGCTGGGCACGGATCAGGAACTTCCCGCCTGCGAACGGCTGGGCCTGATCGACGAGTGGCTGGGCCTCGATACAGCCATTGAGTCCTCGATTCCGGCCTGCATCTGGGCCATGCCCATCGAGACCATCAGCCAGTCCGAAGGCGGTTTCGAGCTGGTCCACCAGAGCTGCGCCGTCCTGCCGCACTGGGAGATCGTGGCCGACGACTCCGGTCGCTGGTCGGTCACGTTGCGGCTGCTGGTCGATACTTCAGCCGCCCAGGCCCGCCAGTTAAGCGAGCTGGCCGTCACCGCCTGATCTGACAGCAGTCTGGAATGGCAGCAGCCGGCACAGGTGGCTGCCTGCCAGTCCGGGCCGGCATTTCAGACAGGACAGATTGTCCTGGCCGGGCTGGCCAGCCAGTCCCGCTCAGGCCAGGATTTCGTGGACGATGTTCCCGTGGACGTCGGTCAGGCGGAAATCCCGGCCCTGATAACGGTACGTCAACCGTTTGTGGTCGATGCCCAGGCAATGCAGAATGGTCGCATTCAGGTCGTTTACGTGTACTGGATTCTCGACGATGTTGTAGCTGAAATCGTCGGTCTTCCCCCACGTCATTCCCGGTTTGATACCGCCCCCGGCCAGCCACATGGTGTAGCAGCGGGGGTGATGGTCGCGGCCGTAGTTGGTCTTCGTCAGCGTGCCCTGACTGTAGATGGTGCGGCCAAACTCACCGCCCCACACCACCAGGGTGTCTTCCAGCAGGCCCCGCTGCTTCAGGTCCTTCAGTAGTGCGGCGGAAGGCTGATCGACATCGCTGCACTGCGCCCGGATATCGTTCGGCAGGTTGCCGTGCTGATCCCAGCCGCGGATAAAGATCTGCACGCACCGCACATCGCGTTCAATCATCCGCCGGGCCAGCAGACAGCTGGCGGCAAAGGTACCGGGCTTGTTCACATCCGGCCCGTACATCTCCAGAGTGGCCTTCGACTCGCCCGAGATGTCAGTCAGCTCCGGCACCGACGACTGCATGCGGTACGCCATTTCGTACTGCTCGATCCGGGTGGCAATCTCGGGATCGCCGATTTCGGCCAGCGTCCTGCGGTTCAGCGAGCTGAGGGCATCCAGCATCTGCCGGCGTGTTCCGTCATCCACCCCTGGCGGGTTCGACAGATACAGCACCGGATCCCCGTTTGATCGCAGCGACACCCCCGCATGCCGCGACGGCAGGAAACCGGCTCCCCACAGTCTGTTATACAGCGCCTGTGCAGCCCGTTTGGCACTCCAGCTGGCCTGCAGCACCACAAAGCCCGGCAGCGAATCGTTCCCCCGGCCCAGACCATACGACAGCCACGCCCCCACACTGGGGCGTCCCGGCTGCTGGGAACCGGTCTGAATGTAGGTGATGGCCGGGTCGTGGTTAATGGCCTCCGTGTGAATCGATTTCACAAAGCAGATGTCGTCGGCCATGCTGGCCGTGTAAGGCAGCAGCTCACTCAGAACCGCACCCGATTCCCCATGCTGCCGGAAGTTGAAAATCGACGGGGCAATGGGAAACTTCGCCTGCCCGGAAGTCATCGTCGTCAGCCGCTGCCCTTTGCGGACACTGTCCGGCAGATCCACCCCGGCCATCTCGTGCATCTTGGGCTTGTGGTCGAACAGATCCAGCTGCGAGGGTGCGCCCGACATGAACAGATAAATGATTCGCTTCGCTTTGGGCCGGAAGTGCGTCGTGCCCAGCACGCCGTGGTCCGCCCCGCCACTGCCTGCGGCAGCTGCCGGCTGCGGATTCAGCAGGGAGGCCAGAGCGGCCGTCCCGATGCCACCAGCCGTACGGCCGAAGAAGTGACGCCGCGTCTGCAGCAGTTCAAACTCGCGAATGGGATCCATGGTGGTCCTGTCCCGTCCTGTATGTTTCTGCCGGCCCGCTGCCTGCCGGGCAATGTCCTCAGGCAGGCATCTGCGGGCCGTGCATGATGAAATTCGTCAGCCGCGGGTCACCGTTTCGTCCAGATTCAGAATCAGGCTGGAGATCATGGTCCAGGCAGCCAGTTCCGCTGCACGGTCCGCCATTTCGACGGTGGACTCGCCCACCTTCAACAGCTCTGCCGCGGCTTCCGGCTGAGAGCGGTAATGGGCCAGGTGAGCGGCGAATACCTGCTCCAGCGTTGCCTGTTCTTCGGCATCCGGCAGTCGGGCGGTGGCGATGCGGAAGGCAAACCGCAGCCGGTCGGCGCTCGTTTCTCCGCCTTCCCGCAGAATCCGCTCGGCCATGGTCCGGGCTGCTTCCACAAACTGCACATCATTCATCAGCAGCAGGGCCTGCAGCGGAGTATTCGTTCGACTGCGCCGAACGGAACATGCTTCCCGCGAAGGGGCATCAAACGTGGACATCGATGGTGGCGGAGCGGTCCGCTTCCAGAAGGTATACAGGCTCCGGCGATACAGGCTGGAACCGGAATCCCGCTTGAACACTGCGGTGTTACTGTTCGTGTACCCCACGGCTTTCCACAGTCCATCCGGCTGATAGGGTTTGACGCTCGGTCCGCCCACATCCCGCACCAGCAGGCCCGACAGAGCCAGCGCCTGATCGCGGATCATCTCAGCATCGAGGCGGAACCGGGGACCACGGGCCAGCAGACGGTTCTGCGGGTCTTTCTCCAGATGCACCGGGAGCACCCGGGCCGTCTGGCGGTATGTGGCCGAAGTCACGATCAGCCGGATCAGCTTCCGCACGTCCCAGCCGCTGTCCACAAACTCCACAGCCAGCCAGTCCAGCAGTTCCGGGTGGCTGGGCCGTTCGCCCTGCACGCCAAAGTCTTCCGCGGTCTTCACCAGCCCCGTGCCGAAGAACTGCTGCCACAGCCGGTTCACCGTCACCCGCGCCGTCAGCGGGTGGTCACCGCGAACCAGCCATTTCGCCAGGGCGAGCCGATTGGCGGGTGCGTCTTCCGGCAGCGGAGGCAGCACCGCGGGAACTCCCGGCTGCACAGGCTGATCCTTATCCGGCGCATCGTACTGCCCCCGGGTGAGCACGAAGCACTCGCGGGGGTTGGGCATTTCCTGCATCACCAGCGTGGCGGGAATCTGTTTCTGATAGGCCTCCTGCTGCTTCCGTACTTCGGTCAGCTCGGCATTCAGCGGGGCCAGAGTCTCCACACTGCCCGACCACGCATTGACCAGGAACCACTCAAGAACCTGTTTCTGCTGCTCGGGAGTCCGTTTGTCGGCTTCCAGCAGCACAGCCGTTTTGATCTCGGCCGGCAGCTCGCGTCCCTTTTCCTTCTGCTGCAGCGCTTCCCAGCGGGCCAGGGAATCAAATCGTCGCCCTTCCTGGGGAGTTTCGGTCACCACGCCCAGCGTATCCCAGTAGACCGTGCCTCCAAACTGGGTGCAGGCCCAGCCATTGATTTTAGAACCCGGCTTGAGACCGACTTCTTCGGCGGTCACTTCGAGACGAACCCATTCGCCCGCGGGAGGCAGTTCGCCTTTCATCCGCCGGGACGGTGTGCCGGCGGCACCCCAGTCAATTTTGTCTTCACCCCAGGCAGCCCGGTGTTCCCAGCTGCCATCGTTGAACTGCAGCATCACCTGGGCGGGCGGACTCTCCGGATCGAGATAAACCCAGGCGAACAGCACATCGCCCGCCCCCACCACCAGCGGCGGTTTGGCCGAGGTGAAGAAATGCTGGCTTCTGCCAGGCGATGTCCGCATGACCGAACGCTGCCCGGTATGGACGGGATGTTCCGGCGCGGTGACGAACTTCCAGCTGTCGGCCCCGCCATCACCTGCCGGAGCAGCTCCCGGCGGCAGGCTGTCTTCCACCCAGACATAGTCCGAGCGGGGAGATCCTGCTTTCCCCGGTTCCACTGCCGGTTCGGTGTAGGTCACCGACGCCACCTGATCCTTGAGCTTCTGCTCCAGTCCGGCAATGCGGGTGGAGAATTCCGCCAGCTTCTGCCGGTTCTCGTCGCTCAGCACCTGGACCGAAGGCGGCGGAAGCAGGGCGTTTCCGTCCATGGCCTGGTCGGCCACGCTGTTGTAATAGGCATACAGCTGGAAGAATTCGACCTGCGAAATCGGGTCGAACTTGTGATCGTGGCAGACCGCACAGCCGGTGGTCAGCCCCATCCACACGGTCGACAGCGTTTCCACCCGATCGATGGCATACCGCACCCGGTATTCCTCCGCGATG
>JAGQPV010000545.1 GCA_020426545.1 Planctomycetaceae bacterium | reverse complement strand
CCGAGCGGCGTTACAGCTGGCTGCTGACTGTCCGTAATACCTCCGAGCTCAGCCCTCCGAATCCGCAGGCCAGTGTGGATGTGGTGGTGTTCTTCCGCCGGGGTTATGGCGCGGAGGACGAAACGATTTACAGCATGACGCAGACGGGCTCCTCAAACAAATACGATGTGGACTGGTCCGGCGGGTCGAAACCCTTCCTCAAGCGGGGTGGCTGGCTGCTCGATACGGACAACGGCCGCTGGTACCGCATCCAGGAGATCAGCGAGAACGCCAGTTCCGCCAGGCTGACGCTGGAAGGCAATGCTCCTCCGGTCAAAATTCAGAATGCCTGCTTCATGCGGGGCATTGTCGATGTTTACCCGATTGGAACCAAGCCATGATCAGCCGCCGCTTTCCATCCCGGTCGATGGCAGCCAGCCGACATACTGGTGGTTTCACACTGGTGGAACTGCTGGTTTCGGTGGCGCTGGTGGCGCTGATGATGCTCCTGTTCGCTCAGGTGTTTCAGATGGCGGCCGGTTCAGTCACCCAGCAGAAGGGCATGGCCGAACTCGACCAGCGGGAACGCATGCTGGTCACCATTCTGCGGGGTGATCTCGACCAGCGGAGCTTCCGCATCGTCTCGCCCTTCCCTTCCGGTTTGACGAGCCTGCCTTCTCCGCTGCCCGCCGGCTTCAGCATGGACGACCGCCGGGGTTATCTCTCCATCTCGGAGAACGACATCAACGACAATACGGACGACGTGCTGCAGTTCACGATCGAGCAGGACCCGACCGACGCGGACTCACGGGAGGAGCTGCCCTTCTCCGGACGGGCGACCTTACTGAAATACAGCGGCGACGATCCCGACGATTACGATACGGAATCCGAACGGAACAGCCAGCTGCTTGCTGCCCTCAACCAGCCTGAGTTTGACGACGGTGTGGGTCTGGAGAACGGTGTGGGCTCGTCCAAAGCGGCCGAAGTGTCCTACTTCCTGCGGAACGGTACGCTGTACCGCCGTGTGCTGCTGATCCGCGATAAATTCACCGACCCGACCGAAACCGACAGACAGCCCGAACAGCTGGCCAACGGAGTCAACTACGGCACCTCCTATGTGGGCAGCCTGACCAGTGCCACCGAACCCGGAACCGGCAACGGCACCTTCTGGCATGATTTCGATTACTCGGCCTATTACTACACCAGCAGCAGCGTTGACCGGCTGCGTTTTAATCATATTGGTGCTCTGGATAACAACCCGGCGGGCGCTTCCAGCCTCGGAGCGATCACGGAATTCGGTAACGTGCCGCGGAGTCTGGGCATCCCCCACCTGCGGTTCGGTCACGGCCTGTTTGCTAATGACGGCACGACCGTGCTGGATGGCCGGCCCCGCGAATATGACAGTTCGAGTCCGGCGAAATGGATTGGCCGTTACACCATGCGGGAAACGGCCGACCCGGCCTTTGGTTATCCCGGTCGGATTCCGCAGGTCAGCGGCAGCGATGCCAGCCCGATGGACCCCGCCACTACGGTCACCATTAACGGCGAAGGTGTAGTGGACGAGTACGACGACGGCGACCGTGGCGGGGAAGACATCCTCCTCACCAACGTGCATGAGTTCGACATCAAGGTGTTCGACGATTACGTGGAAGACCAGAACGGGAACGGCACCCTGGACAGCGGAGAATATGACAACGGCAATGGCACACTCGATTCACTGAACAAATTCGTGGATCTGGGGCACAGCGAGACTTCCGGCGGCACCCCGGTAGGCTATTACCACAGCTCTAAGAACGAGGGGAGCCAGGGTAACAGATTTGATACCTGGCACCCCAGCATGCCGAGTGGTTTTCCTCCACCCTATCGGGCCACTCGACCGGGTTCCGCGGGGACCTGGCCGGATGACGAGGCACCGCTGCGGGCGATTCTGATTCGTATTCGCTACCTGGACGTGAAATCCAATCAGATGCGGCAGGTCACGATGGGTTACACCTTCAGTAAATAGCCACATCAGCCGTCGGAGGAGTTCTTCCGGCGGGCCGGTACAACAGATTCCGCATGATCGAGTCGCACCCTGCGGCCGGTGGTGCCTCTGCCAGAAAATAAAACATCAGTCGTGCTGATTCAGAGCACGGAAGCAGGCTGTTCTATTGCCTGCAGCGAGACACGTTCTTGTCGCCGGGCCAGCGGCAGTGAGAACCATCACGGAGAGTTCGCAATGAACCGTTTTCAGTTCCGATCGACCCTGCAGGCCTTCGGCCTGACGTCCCGCTGGCCGGGACGTGCAGCCGCTGCGCGGCCTGTCCGTGGTGCCCGTTCCGCCGTGAAGGCCGGACTGCCGGCTGACCGCCGCGGCTCGACCCTGGTGATTGTCATTTCCCTGCTGGGCATGCTGACACTGCTCGGCCTGCTGACTTATACCATCACCTCGCAGGAAGAGATCAGCGCGGAGTATTTCTCCGACGCGTCAAAATCTCCGGACAGCTTTACTGATGCGGACCTGCTGTTTGACCACGCCCTGCGGCAGCTGATTCTGGGAGCCGACCAGCCGGAACGGCACAGTGCGCTGCACGGCGGACGAGCCTCGCTGATGGCGTCGATGTTTGGTCGCGATCTGCAGCCGTATAACGGCAAAGGCATCACGCTGGGCTGGAACAGCACATCCGACCGACCGTTCGTGGACCAGGATCTGGACGGGGCTTCCGACAATGCGCACCTGCTGGATCTGAACCTCTCTCCCGCGGCGCAGGACGGGATCCCCGATCTGAACGACGCCACCGTGGGCTTCCCCGATCCCGACGTCGATTACACCTACCCGGACATTAACTCGCCATGGCTGGGCCTGCGGGCTGAGATTCCCACCAGCAGCTCTTCCACCATTCCTGTGATCATTCCCTCGTTCCACCGGCCGCAGTACCTGCGGAACAATGGCGTGGCTGCCAACGAGTGGTATACCGACAGCGGCACGCGGGACAAAGTCTTTCGGGCTCATAAGCAGCACATGGCGGTGACGGACAACGGCACCGTCACAACCACCAGCCGTTATTTTCTGACGCTGGCGGATGCCACAGCGCAGGGACTGAGTGGCCCGTTCCCGTTTCCGGATTCCGTGGATAACCCCTCCTATACAAATGAGGGTGTCTGGAACGGAGGTTCGAGCAACGCGAGCAACGTGCGGTACGATGCCGACGCCGATGGCGATGGATTTTTTGAAGCCGTCTGGATGGACCTCGACTTCCCCGCGCAGTCCAACGCGGCCGGTGAACTGTACGTGCCGATGTTCGCCATGTCTGTGTACGATGCCGATGCCCTGCTGAATCTGAATGTACACGGCAATCTGGCGGGCGATACCCGGCTGAATAACAACCCCTTCGGTGGCAACCGTTATGGTGTGGGGGCCGACGGGGCTCCCGGTACGGTGAATGTCGATGATGACGGCAACGGCATTATTGACGATGAAGCTGAAATGGGCTGGGGGGGCAGCGACGACACGATTTACTCGCAGCCTCCGTCGATCTCCCGGTCCAACCTGGGCGTCAACCCCAGCGAAGTCAACCCCCAGTGGGGCCTGACAGCCACTCACAGTGTGTCCGACCCGACGAACACGCTGCTGCAGCATCGGCTGTTCTTCGGACATGACCCGGCCAGCGTGCAGGAACTCTCCAACATGGAGTGGTTCTTCCTCACGACCGGCCGGCCCGACTTCAGCCCCGGTGCCTCCAGCACGCCTGCCGGATCCGGCGATATCGTCGCTGTCATCAGCGGCCGTTACGGCGAGTCCACCCGGATTACCAATGGTGTCAGCACCCGCAATGCGGCCAGTTTCCCGCTGCCCGGCAAGTCGTTCCCGCTGGCAACATTCATTCCGGCCCAGCACCTGGTTTACGATGACAACCTGAACTACAACGAAGGCGGCACCTACAGCGGTGACAATCTGCTGTTCCCCACGGGCCTGTCTTTCCTGGCATGGGAGCACCCGCTGGACCTGCACGGCTCGGGCCGCCTGGTCTCCAGCGGCTCCTACGGACTGCGCCGGCTGATGTACAGCACCGGCCAGCACAAGTACCCCAGTTATTACAACTATATTGTGGCGCCGGGGGTCCGGTATCGGAACTATGGCACGCACCTGATGCAGAATGAATCGGCCCTGTACCAGGTGGACGATGTGGAGGAAATGTTCCACGAACCGTCCCTCGCGGCCGATCAGGCAGACGATTCGATCTTCGGCACGGAGGAAATGGCCGGACTGCACCTGACCGATTCCGACCGGATTGC
>JAGQPV010000544.1 GCA_020426545.1 Planctomycetaceae bacterium | reverse complement strand
TTTATCGGCCGAGGCGGATACCAGCTGGGAACCATCCGGGCTGAAACTCAGAGCGTACACCTGGGAAGCATGTCCCTGCAGAGTGGCTGTAAAGCTGCTGGCGGCGATGGTCCATTTCCGCAGGCTGCCATCGGCGGCTGCACTCCAGACAATCCGGTGGCCCGGAGTGAAGGCCAGGGCCTGCACGGCGGCCGGGTGTGCGTCGGTCTGCTGGGCCGGTTCGCGGGAAGGCAAAACCGGCGGCTGCGGATTCAGCGGCGCGGGATCGTAGTTTCGCAGGACGTGATCGGCAGCGGCGGTCAGCAGCCGCGAGCCGTCGAAACTGTACTCCAGCTGCGTCACCGGAGAGGTCGTTTCGATCCGGAACTGGGGCTGCGTGTTGTTCATGTTCCAGAGGTGCAGTGACTTCTCATCCGCAGCGGAAATCTGCTGGTTATTGGGGCTGATACTCACCGCCCGCACCGCAGCAGTCAGGCCCGCGTATTCCCGCGCGGGTGTTCCATTGCTGGTGTTCCACAGTTTGACAGCTCCGTCGGATCCGCCCGTCACGTGCTGCGAACCGTTGGAGTTGAAGGCAATGGCATTGACCGACACGGCGTCGGCCCGGTGTGCCATCTGGACCGAGACCTGATCGAACTGCACCAGGCGATCGCTGCCGGCGGAAACCAGAGTTCGTGAGTCGCTGGCAAACCCCGCGCCGGCAATGCGTCCCGTATGAAGCGAAAACCGCTGCACGGGTTCGTTCTGCCGCAGGTCCCACACAATCGCGGAGCCATCATCGGCCGTGGCGACCAGTTTCTGCTGATCGCGGCTGAAGGCCAGCGAGGTAATGGCCGCGTCGTGCCCGCTGAGCGTCGCCAGCAGTTTGCCATCGGCCACGTTCAGCAGACGAATCTGCCGGTCTTCGCACGCCACGGCAACCTGTGCCCCGCTGGGGTGAATCTGAAAACTGACCACGGGCGACTCCACAGCCAGCCGGCGGAGTTCCTTGCCGTCCGCCGCATTCCAGACCAGCACCTCTTTGCCAGCGCCAACCGCCAGAATCTGCTGTCCATTGGGGGTGTACTGCACGTTCCGCACTGCTCCGCCGTGGCCTTCCAGCTTGTGGAGCGCGGTCCCATCCGCCGATTTGTAAATCTGCACGGCCCCGGTGCTGTCTCCTACCGCCAGCTCCTGGGTATTCGGACTGATGGCGACAGCCGAAATCGGGCCGGGCTGCGCGGGAAACTCGCGGACCAGTTTGCCGGCACCGGTTTCAAACAGCCGGGCGATTTTGTCTTCACCGCCGGTGGCCACCTGGGTGCTGTTGCTGCTGAAGCTGACCGCTGCAATTTTTCCCCCGTGGCCGGTCAGTTCGGCCTTTGGCTTGCCGTCGGTGTAGTTCCACAGTTTGACGGTCTTGTCGGCCGAAGCCGTGGCGAGCAGGGCAGAGTTCGGACTGAAATCAAACGCGGTCACATCGGCCGCATGACCGGTCTCAATCTGCCGTGTGGCGGGCGGTTGACCGGGAAATGACCGCACCATGCCATCGGCCCCGGCAGTCAGAATGACCTGGCCATTTGCCGAGAACAGGAGGCCGTTGATTTCGCCGGCATGGGTCCCGAAGGTGCCCTGCAGGCTGCCGTCTTCCAGGTTGAAAATCTGAATATCGCCGGTGGCATCGGCCACGGCCGCGCTCTTTCCATCGGGCCGAATGGCAACCCTTGTGATCGGCCGGCCGTTCCCCTTGAGAACGGACTTTTCGACCGGGTCGCCAGCGTCCGGCTGTGCTTCCCCGGGTTTGGCCTCGGCGGGTTCCAGGGTCCAGACTTTCAGCGAACCATCGGCACCGCCCGAGATCATCACTTTCCCGTCCCGGCTGAGAGCGACGGAAGCCGTGCCCTGCGGGTGGGCGGGCAATGTGGCCAGCGGGCTGGGAACGGGCACATCCCACAGCCGGATCAGCCGGTCGATGCCGCCTGAGGCAATCTGGCTGCCGTCGGGGGAGATCGCCAGAGACAGCACCAGCCCCGTGTGACCGCCGGCCATCGTGCGGACAGTCTGCTGCCGCTGGACATCCCACACGCGGAGTGTCTCATCGAAACTGCCGGTCACCAGCCAGCGTCCATCCGCCGAAGCGGTGACCGCATAGACGGGATCAGTATGGCCGGCCAGAGACTGCAGACTGCCTTCCTGACCGGAGGCCGAATGTCCGAGGGCGGGTATCCCGGCTCCACACAGCACCAGCAGGAGAATCAGCCGGGAGCCACACCAGCGCGAAGTGCCGTGCGAAAGCCGGGCAGGCGTGCTCCGCTGAAAATTGCGGCGAGGCGGGTTTTTATCGACAGAACGGGCGGCCGAATCGGCGGGGAACCGCCGCCGGGAGGCAGCGGCAACTGGCAGAGAGACGGGCATCGAGCGTGCTCCTGTGCAGAGATCGGACGGCACCGGAAGGACAGGAAGAGCGTGCCACTTCAGAGGAAGCACGTCCGCCGGCCATTCGCTGTCTGCTGAGAATTCCCGCCACCGCACGGTGCTGCCGCAACTGCCGGGTACCGCAAACAGCCAGGTCAGGCTGACGGGCGAAAGCCGGTCATACGCTGACGGGCGAAAGCCGGTCATACACAGTGGCACTGTGTTGGGGAAAACCTCAACGGGGTACTGTGGACATCCTGTCACATGTGCACAGCATGGTCAATCCACCCGGCGGCCCGGCGAGAGCCTGAAGGGGTGCCGCCGGCCCTTATTGCGCGGAAATTTTATCCGCAGGCAGGCTCTGACTGAGGGAGGACGGGGCGAGTGCCCGCAGAATTTTCAGGCCACGCTCTTCCTGCAGATCGACAATCTGAGGGGTGGCCTGATCGGTCGATGCCGACAGAATTTCGACGATGGGCAGCGTGTAATTCTCGCGGTTGGATCTCAGGACCCGGGCGTACTCGCCACTGTTCAGCTCCACCACCGAACCAATGGGAAACAGCGAAACGGTGTAGATCAGTCCGCGGACTGCCTGGCGGTCGTACTGGCCCCGTCTGGCTCCATGCAGCAACTGCTCGATGGCGTGGTAGGGCACCATTCCAGCTCGATAGGGACGGGGAGAAATCATGGCCACGTAGGAATCGGCCACAGCCGCCACCCGGGACAGCGGATGGATGTGCGGCCCGGTACGCTGGCGGGGATAACCAGAACCATCACAGCGTTCGTGAATCTGGTAGGCCACCAGCTGCGCGGCACGGGGCACGCTGCTCAAATCCCGCAGCATGTCGTACGTCAGCGAGGGGTGCCGGGTCACTTCCAGAAATTCGCTGTCACTCAGACGACGTCTGGCCTGCATGACATCGACGCTGATATGCAGCATCCCCACATCGTGAGCCAGAGAGCCCAGCCCGAGATCGATCAGGCTGTCCCGCGGCAGCCCCATCACCGTGCCAATGGCCATGGCCAGCATGGCCGCCTGCACGCTGTGCCGACAGGGATAACTGTCGGATGAGGGTGTCAGCCCCAGCACGAGGAACAGGTCCACATCTTCGGCAATACTGACGAGCGATTCGGCCGCCACACTGGCCAGATCGACTGTTTCGATCCCTGCTTTCATTTGCATGCGGTCGAAAAAATCTTCCACCAGGCCCACGGCATAGCGGAACTTTTCCAGACTGACCTGCAGCTGCCCCCGGTCGTACTTCCGCGTTCCGTGCCGCTCCACGTGATGCACCCAGGCATCGGGCGTCACGTTCCACAGAGATTCCGGAGAAGGAGGCCGAGGCAGCTCCACACGATCTGCAGCGGAAACCGATTCGACCACTGGCTCCTCGCCCGGTCGTATCAGCTGGGAGAGATCGCTGTTGTGCAGTCTGACCGAGGTGATACCACGTCCGGCCAGTCGTTCCAGCAGGGCCTGTGTCAGCGTCTGCCCGGCGGCCAGCAGCATGTAGCTGCGTGATGAACCGGCTGAGAAAATGGGCGACTGAAGCGTCACTCCGCTCCGCAGAGAGCTCAACTGCGCAACCGTATGATCATCGGAAGCTGCCGGCGCCGCCGCTGCGGAGTCTTCCTGTATCCTCGGCATATTCAGGCCTGATCACACGTCTTCGGGTCGGGCAGCTGTCTTGCGATTGCTCAGAATCACTCCCCTCCGGCAGGACCGGGGAAATGATGACTTCGGGCGGATCGCAACCAGCGAAACCTATTTCACTCACACCGGCCAGGCAACGTGCTGCGTGGAAACAGGATATGGAATCCAGCCACGTGCGCCGGCTGCAACGGTGAGAGGGTTCCGAGCGGATGTTTCAGGTCAAT
>JAGQPV010000543.1 GCA_020426545.1 Planctomycetaceae bacterium | reverse complement strand
GATCGTTGGTGCCAATGGAGAAGAAATCGACCTCACGGGCGAACTCTCCCGCCAGCAGAGCAGCTGACGGCACTTCCACCATCATACCAACGGGCACGTTTCGATTAAATGGCAGCCCCTGTTCTTCAAGGTCTTCCGCCACGTCGGACAGAATCATCTTCGCCTGCCGGAACTCCAGCAGCGAGGAAACCAGGGGAAACATGATCCGCACATCGCCGTGCACGGCGGCCCGCAGAATGGCCCGCAGCTGGGTTTTGAACAGCGGCAGGTTCTGCAGAGACAGGCGGATACTGCGGAGCCCGAGGGCCGGATTGGCGGTGCGGGCGGCCAGGCGGTTGAAGGAGGCGGGCACCTTGTCGGCACCGAGATCGAGGGTCCGGATGACGACCGGGCGGCCGTTCATCGATTCGAGCACGTTGCAGTAGGCCTCGTAATGGACTTCTTCCGTCGGCTCGGAATCCTGCCGCAGGTACAGAAATTCCGTACGGTACAGGCCGATGCCATCAGCCCCGCGGTCGGTGCAGTGACGGACTTCCTCGGGGAATTCGATGTTGCCGAACAGCTGGATCCGCTCGTGGTCTTTGGTTTCGGCGGGCAGCGAACGCAGAGATTCCCGCCGCTCGGTGAGCGAACGCATCCGCTCGCCGCTGTGCTGGTACTTGCGGAGCGTCTCCTCGTCGGGGTCGATAATGACCGCGCCCTGGTTGCCGTCGATAATCAGCGTTTCGCCGCCGGAGACGTTGTCCAGCAGTTCGCTGACACCCACCACCGCGGGAATTTCCAGAGCACCGGCCAGAATGGCCGTGTGGCTGGTATGGCCGCCGGCTTCCGTGGCAAAGCCCAGCACGAAGTTCCGGTTGAGGCTGGCGGTTTCGCTGGGGGTGAGATTGTGGGCCAGCACAATCACCGGCTGAGTCAGATGGGAGAGTTCTTCCCGCCGCTCACCCAGCAGGTGCCGCAGGATGCGGCGTTCAATGTCGAAAATATCGACGGCCCGCTCGGCGAAATACTGGTTCCCCAGGTTCTGGAACACGCGGGCGTGCCGCCGGAGCACCCGGCTGGCAGCAAATTCGGGAGAGTAGTTCCGCTTGCGGATCAGCTGTTCGATTTCCTCGATCAGCCGCGGGTCGCGGACCATCTGCAGGTGGGCGCCGAAGATGGCCCCGAACTGATCGCCCAGCTGCTCGGAAGCCAGCCGTTCGTTCTCACTGATTTCCACACAGACGGCATCGACCGCCGATTTGAGCCGGCCCAGCTCGGTATCGACAGCGTCCACATGCACGAACTGCTGTGGAATGCGGAAGTTCTCGGTCCCGAGCACCAGTGCCGGGCCGGAGACGACTCCGGGAGAAACCGCAATACCACGACGAGTCAGCATGTGAGACGGTGTACTTCCGTGATAGAGTCCTGCGGAGCCGGTAAGAACGGGAGACGAATCCCGACCGGCCGTATTGATTCTCACCGGGTGGTCCGTGGACAGCACCGCCCCGCTCCGGCCAGGCAGATTGTGCTGTGAGGACCAGGCTGTCGAGCGCGGACCGGGCGAAAGTCTCTGTCGTCCGCACCTCTTGTCTGATCGAGAGTGTCTGAGTGAGAGGCTGTTCTGAATCAGGCCCCGCGCCAACGGGGGCTGGTGGCCGAAGTGAAATCCGTCTTCAGAATCCAGGCACCAGCCGGGTGGCGGGCCGGGCGATCTTCACCCCGCCAGCCCCTTCCCGGAAACCGGGCTGGTTCTGCTGTCGTCAAATACGAAGAGCTGTCCTGGCTGTATGATACCGCCGGATGCGGCGCCGGGTTTCCGGAAAGGGAAACACGGGCGAAGCAACCTTCCGTCGAAGCTCCCGCTGTCGGGAGCAGGGCCACGGCTGTCAGCCGGTTCTCCGGAATCGATTACCCGGAATGGCCGGTGACAAAATTGCTGGCGAACATCTGCGCCAGTTTGTCGAGGGCTTCTTCGGCTCCCGGTCCGCTGGCTTCCAGTTCCAGGGTGGCTCCGCAGGCGGCGCCCAGCGCCATCAGTTCCAGCGAGCTGCGGGCATCCGCCCGGGATTTTCCGTGCTGAATGAAAATTCGGCACTCACATCCGGAGGCGAACTGCGAGATCTGAGCCAGAGGCCGCAGATGCAGCCCCTCATTCAGAGTCACAGTGACCTCGCGGCGGAAAACTGGCAAATCGCTGGTCATGATTGCGGAGAACTCCACTTCCGAAAGCCTCAGTCAAGCTGGTTGCTGTCGGCTTCATTCAGGAGGTCAACAATCTGTTCCCGGGTGCGGGACTGCTTCAGGAAGTTGCAGAAGTTGGAATTTCGCAGATGACGGGAGATGTTCTCCAGGCCGCGGAGGTGGTCGCCCGGGCGATCTGGCGGAGAGACCAGCAGGAACAGGATGTAGACCGATTCACCATCCAGGCTGGCGAAATCGACCCCGTCATGCGCGAGGGCCACCGTGGCAATCAGTCGATCCACCGACTGGTGCTTGGTATGCGGTACGGCGACACCGTTACCGATTCCCGTCGAGCCCAGCTCTTCCCGCTTGAGGATGGCAGCGACAACGCCTTCCTCATCATCGGGGCTGATGCTTCCGCTTTTGGTCAGGCTGGCAACCATCTGCCGGATGGCGGCTTCTTTGGTATCGACCTGCAGATCAGGCAGGATCGCATCGGCAACCACGAAGTCGGACAACTTCATGCAACACTCCTTAGCCGGCTGTGTCTTCACGGTGCCGACAACCCGCGCCCAGCTGCTGCGCGAAAAGCTGACGGCTCTGATTGTTCCATGAACCGGCAGATGCCGGTACGGACGGAAATTCTGAAAAAGTCGGGTTGAAGGCCAGCCAGCGGCCGGGCGAAACTGAGGGCCAAAGGCCATTCGCACGGTCGGGAGGGAGGCCCTGCTTCAGAACGGCCTGAATGAGCGGGACTGGCTCGGATCAGGCGGAATAAATACTTCTCTGCAGTAGGCTGTTTCTGGTTTCGGCCCCGGCAGCAGGGGAACCTGTCGGGTTCGGCTGCAGACTGCGAGCGGCTGAAACAAGAAACCCCCGCAGTCCGGGAAGTGTCGCCAGCGGAACAGCCTGCCGGCTGCCTGACGAACTTTCTCACTGCGGGGTCGGTTCTCTAAAGATCAACCGCTCCGGCACGATCCGGCCGGATGACTCGGTACGGTTCAGGCAGACTGCCCGCTGAACAGGTCAAAGGCTGTCAAGGCTTTTCCCCGTCAGGCAGAGGACAGGCCGTATTCCGGCAAGCCCGGAACAGGGCCTGAACGAACCTGAACCGCCGAAAGGCGAAGATCAGTTCTCCGTATTTTCGTCTTCTTCAAGATCGGGTGCAGCGGCAATTTCATTCAGCGGACGGTCACGCCGGTGATCCTGCAGCTTTTCCTTGTAACGGCGAATCTGCTGCTCCATCTTCTGCAGCACGCTGTCAAAGGTGGGGATGACCTCGGAACCGACATCGTGAGCCACAAAATTGTGTTTGTGCTCCGCGTCGACCAGCATTTCCACTTTGGCCCGGTCCTTCTCGAAATCAACCGTGACTTCGATTGCAGTGACCCGTTCAAAGAATGTCAGCAGCTTTTCCGACTTGGTCGCGATGTATTCGCGGACTTCATCGCGAATGGAGCCATGCCTGCAGGTGATGGCAACTTGCACCGGTGAAGACTCCTCTGGGATGTGTACTGTCTCGTTGCGATCAGCGGCCCGCCCGATAAGCAGGCTGCATGGTTCACTATGAAATGAACCCTGATGGACGCCGGCAGAAACGCACCAGAAAGGCCGGTCAGTCAAAAGTTTCTGAATTTCAGAGGGCGATCGGCCCGACACCAGTGCGGGGTCGATTGTAGTCCCCAATCAGGGGTCGTCAATCGAAAATCCCCGCCTTCCCGCCGTGGCGTATCTGCCGCAAATCCCTGCAGTGAAAACCTGTTGCCGCGCGCAGCCCGGTATTCGGCACGCCAGAAACGGCTCTGCCGGAGGGGGCTGCGCGGCGGAAAACCATCTTCCCGGCCTTCCGTGCCGTGCCGTCCTTCGGGGATTGATCCCGGTGCGGGACAGGATTCGAGACCGGAAGGGCCGGCTCCGGCAGCTGGGGTTCCGGTCGGGTGAACCCGTCAGGCGTTGCATTTCCGGCGCTGGTGTCAAATAATTCGCGCAACTGCGGAACGGGCTTTCCTTTACTTTCCGGGAACCGGTATCAGCTTTCCGTCCGCGACAGCTGGTGGAAAGCGGTCGCCGGGAAAGAAGAAGTGGCCGGGCAGAAACCGATATCTATCGGAAGTC
>JAGQPV010000542.1 GCA_020426545.1 Planctomycetaceae bacterium | reverse complement strand
AGACTTCACCATCAACGGTCTTTTCTATGACGTGGCCGATTTTTCGGTGATCGACTACGTGGGCGGGGTCGAGGATGTCCAGCGCGGCATCGTGCGCACCATTCGCGACCCCTGGACGCGCTTCCAGGAAGATCCTATCCGCCTGCTGCGGGCTATCAAGTTCGCCGCTCGGCTGGGTTTTCGCATCGAAGCCAAGACCTGGGATGCTCTGTGTGAATCGCGCGAGGCCATTACCAAGTGCGCTCCGCCCCGTGTCTTCGAAGACTTCGCCCGCCTGCTCGAAGAGGGCTCGGCCTGTCGCTCTTTGGAGTTGCTGGAAGAATCCGGTTTGCTCGGCTTGATGGAACCCCATCTCGACCGTTACCTGGTCGAGGCTGGCCGCGGCAAGATGGTGGAGGACCACGACGGCGAGCTTCTTTTCCGTTTGCTCGAGGCCGCTGACGAAATCCGGGCCGAGGGTCGCCAACTAAGTCGCGCCGTTCTTTTCGCCGCCTGGATCATGCCGCTGGTGCTGGAAGAGGGGTTGCTCAGCGGCTCCAACCCCGACGCCATCGTGCGCAAAGCCGCCCACAGGGTGCTCCAACCCATCGGCGTGTCCCGTCGCGACGGTGAGCGCGTGCAGCAGATTCTATTGGCCCAACGGCGCCTGCGCCCCAAGTCCAAAAAGCGGGCCTCGGCTCCCAAGGCTTTTCACCAAAAGTCCTACTTTGGTGAATCGGTCGATCTCTTCGAGTTGTTCGTCAAAGCCAGCGGCCATTGGACTGAAGAACTCGACTACTGGCGCTCGTTTCGCCGCCAGCCACGCGCCGGACGCGACGAGCCCAGCGGTGAATCCTCGCCGCGCAAACGCAAGCGTCGCAGAGTCCGGCGCCGCAGGACCGAATAATGAACGCCAAGCGAGTGGCGGCCGAGGCCGCTCTGCAATACGTCGAGAACGGCATGCGGGTGGGTCTGGGAACGGGCTCGACCGCCCTCGAGATGCTCGAGCTGCTGGCCGAACGCATTCGCAACGGCTTGACCATCGAGGGTATTCCTACGTCCGAAGGTACGGCCGCCCGCGCGCGCGAGCTCAACATCCCCCTGGCGACCGACTATCCCCAGCGCCTGGCCAACCAGGTTACCCTCGACGGAGCCGACCGGGTCGACCCAGAGGGCAACCTCATCAAAGGCGGAGGGGGAGCCCTCTTGCGCGAGAAGCTGGTGGCCCGCGCGGCCGACAAAGTGGTCATCATGGTCGACCCCTCCAAGCATCTCCCCGTGCTCGGGCCCGGCTTTGCCCTGCCGGTCGAGATCGTGCCCTTTGGCCAGGTCGAGACCCTGGCGGCCCTGGAGCGTTGTGGTTGCCAACCCAGTCTGCGGATGCAGGGCGACCAACCTTTTCATACCGACGGAGGCCACCTGATCGCCGACTGTGCTTTTGGCCCCATCCACGACCCCCGAGCCCTCGAGTTGCGCCTGTCGGCCCTGGTCGGAGTGGTCGAGACCGGGCTCTTCGTGGGCCTGACCGATGTGGTGGTGACCGATCCCGATGGGGCCCGGCTGATCGTGTTCCGCCAGCGGAAAGGCCAGGGCCTCGATGCCGGCACCGCCTGGCCGGGACTGCTGGATGTGCAGCAGGTCCGGGCTGCGGATTTCAACAAGGATGGCCGGGCGGAAATCGTGGTCCTCAGCGGGAAGGAAAAGACGCTGGGGCTGACGCAGCTGTCCGAAGGCCGCCTGGCCTTTCCGGTCTCGCTGCCGACCACCGGCGAGCCACAGGCGGTGGAACTGGTTGACCTCGATGCGGACGGACAGAGCGAAGTGCTGTACGTGTCCCGCCAGCGGGATGGCGGCAGCTCGAAGTACGAGCTGCGAGTGCTGCAGATTCAGCCGCCTGCCGCGGATGTGGAGCCGGGCACGCTGCCGACACTGGTGCCCGGTAAGCTGGGTGGTGAGGAAAAAGTCGAACTGGACCTGCGTGGTGCACCCCGCCAGCTGCTGCTGACTGATGCTGATGCCGACGGCCGGCCCGAACTGCTGATTTATCCGGGACTCGACCGCCCGCCGCACCACTACCGCATCACAGCGGAAGGAAAAGTCAAAGAGATTCCCTCTGACGATGGAATCGGCATTCGCGATGTTCAGCCGGGCGAGCTGTTTATCGGCACGCTGAATGGCAGCCCGGTGACGTTGGCGGCCCACAAAAAATTCGTGCGGAACCTGCGACTGGAGCAGGATCGCTGGGTGGTGACGGAACAGTACAACGCCACGGAATCGGAAGCGCGGGTCGCCGGCACGGCGGCCCTTGACCTGGATGGACAGCCGGGCGATGAGATCGTGCTGATCGATTCGGGAATCAGACGGCTGCGGGTCCTGCGGAAAAAGGATGAGGTCTATCGTCCATGGAAGGAAGTCGAGCTGGGCCGGTTTCCGTACCTTTCGTCGAAAGTGGCCGACCTTGATGGTGACGGACGGCAGGACCTGCTGCTGTTCGGCCGGGGAAAGTTTGCCGTGCTGTATGCTGGACGGGTGGATCCGCAGCTGAGCGAGATTGCCACATTTGAATCGAAGCTGAAGGACACCTGGTTCGCCGATGTGGTGGCGGGCGACCTGAACAGTGACGGCCGGCCCGATGTGGTGCTGGTCGATACGCAGTCGCACTTCATGGAACTGCTGCATTTCGGCAGCCGGCCTCCCATGGAAGCCGGACAGAGCGGAACGCCCGAACTGCGGCATGCTCTGCATTTCCCCGTGTACGAGGAAAAGAGCTTTCAGCGGAGCGAGGGGGGCGGTTCGGAACCGCGGGAAACGCTGATTCAGGACGTGACCGGCGACGGACGGCCCGACCTGATCCTGCTGATTCACGACCGGCTGCTGGTGTACCCGCAGGACAGCGGGGAACCGGAAGAGAAGACGGCCGGCGAAGACGCCGCGGGTGAGAAGACGGCAAAGCCGTGAGTAGGGGGAGTGGCTGCCAGTGTGTCTTCGGTCGATCAAAGACGGCTGATTCAGGGTGGCATGCGGTTCGAGGGTTAAGGGAAGAGCGGCGCTCTCTCTCCGATGTATAGACCGGGGACTCAGGTCACACCCGTTCGGAGACATGGGTCACACATCGGTCGAGCATGCCCATCCCGCTTTCGCGGCTATGGGCATGGCACACGGGGTTGTACCTCTTCTCTCTGCGTCCTCAGCGGCGAATCACTTCGCTGCCATCATGAAGATGTCAGGCAATAGCCTGACCTGCTGAAGAGAGGAGAAGCGGGCCCTGCGAAGACTGGATCAGGGCGAACGCCGAACCTACAGGTGCACCGGGATCCAGCGGCGGGATTCGCCTTCGCCGGGCTGGTCGACCGGGTCTTTCCAGGGAACCGGTTCGCCGGAGGCGGCGTACTGCTCCATCAGCTGTTTGAACTGGCTCACCATCGACCGCAGGACGTCGCGTTCCGAGGAACCGGAGGCCTCCGGGCCGGCGATGTTGGCGCAGCGGGCGTGCAGCCGCCCGGATTCCGCATCACGGGCGAGAATCACCTGGCAGTCGAACACCGGGGTGGGACGGGCTGCGCCCACCACCGGCAGACCCTCAAAGCCCGATGCCGAGGAGGAAGCGGCCGCGTTCTGGCTGCGGGAGTGTGCGGAAGACATGCCGTGCTGCCCGATCAGGATTCAGTTGAAATCAGTTGTGTGCCGTCCGCCCGCTGAAGAGCGGCCTGGCGTTCCCTCTGGCGAGAGTGCAGCGGAGAAGGAAGGCCGGTCCGCGGGAATTTCCGGGATCGATCAATCCGAGTCCGGTTCCTGCTCCAGAGCTTTACGGGCCCGGTCCAGCTCGGCCATCTGTTCGGAGTCAGGCTGCGGATACTGCAGGTCCAGCTTCCGCATGCTGCTGGTCAGGATACTGGAAACCACGGTCCGTGCCACCCATTTGTGGTCGGCGGGAACAACATACCAGGGTGCGAATTCCGTACTGGTCGCTGTCAGGGCGTCTTCGTAAGCCCGCTGGTAGTCGTCCCAGTACCGGCGTTCCTCCAGATCGCCGGCTGAGAATTTCCAGTGTTTGTCGGGCTCGTTGAGCCGCTTGAGGAATCGCTCCTTCTGCTCCTTCTTCGAGATGTTTAGAAACAGCTTGACCACCACCACGCCGTTGCGGGCGAGGTGCTGTTCGAAATTGCTGATGTCCTCGTATCGTTCATTCCAGAAGGCGGGCCCTCTGTCGCCGGGAGGCAGCGGACGGGCATCCACCAGTTCGGGATGCACCTTGACGACCAGCACGTCCTCGTACCACGACCGGTTGAAGATGCCGATG
>JAGQPV010000541.1 GCA_020426545.1 Planctomycetaceae bacterium | reverse complement strand
CCAGCTGCTGAATTACGGGCTGACCCCCGTGGAAGTCAACGAGTTTGTACAGACTGCAATGAATGGCGAGGTGGTCTCGGAGGTTCTGCTGGGCCAGCGGACATTCGACCTGCTGGTGCGGCTGGATGAGGGATCCCGTGAAGACCTGGAGGCACTGAAGCGGCTGACATTGCAGACCCCCGATGGCGGCGAGGTTCCGCTGGAGTCTGTCGCCCGGATTTATCGGGCCGGTGGTCCGAACACGATCAACCGCGAGCGGGTTCAGCGGCGGATCGTCATTCAGTGCAACGTCTCGGAGCGGGGCGTGGTCGATGTGGTGGCCGATATTCAGCAGCAGCTGGCTCCGCTGGTCGCCACGATGAAGCAGGGCTACTTCCTCGAGTACGGCGGACAGTTTGAAAGCCAGCAGTCGGCCAGTCGGGTGATTGCGGTGCTGTTTGTCATCTCGCTCGGTGGTGTATTCCTGGTGCTGTTCACCATGTTTCGTTCGGTCAATCTGTCACTGCAGGTGATGGCCGCCCTGCCGATGGCGTTCATCGGTTCGGTGGTGGCACTGGTGGTGACCGGGCAGACGCTGACCATCGCCGCCATGGTCGGTTTCATTTCGCTGGCGGGAATTGCCTCGCGGAACGGCATTCTGCTGCTGAACCACTACCTGCACCTCGTGCAGTACGAGGGCGAAAGCTGGACGAAGTCGATGGTGGTCCGGGCCGGGCTGGAACGACTGGCTCCCGTGCTGATGACCGCTTTAACGTCGGGCATTGGCCTGGTCCCGCTGGTGCTGGCGGCGGGCGAGCCGGGCAAGGAAATTCTGTACCCGGTGGCGACGGTGATTCTGGGCGGTCTTGTCAGTTCCACCCTGCTGGATTTCTTCGTGCATCCGGCTCTGTTCTGGCTGTTCGGCCTGAAAGAGGCCGAGCGAGTGGTACGGGAATCGCATACAGAAGTGGAACTGGTCGAAGACCACCACACCGCGAACAGCCAGCAGGCGACCGTGGCAGAAGAACACGAAGGACGGGGAACCGGTTCCGGCCCGGGAAGCGAAAAACAGCAGGCAGAAGACAGCCTGAAAGACGTGTAAGAACTACACACGATAGCTGCACCTTATGAAAGGAATGATGCGATGAACTTATTCCCTGGAAAAACAGTTTCCGGAACGGCCCTGGCCGTACTGTTCGGCCTGGCCCTGCTGGCACTGCCCTGCACTGGCACCGTCACTGCTGCGGACGGGCACAGCCACGATCATGCGGGGCACGATCATGCGGGACATGACCATGCCGGACATGACCATGCCGGTCACAGTCACTCCCGCGACTCGGCGGGCGGTGGTCACAACCATCCCGAGGTGATCGCGTTCCGGATGCGGGACTGGAAGGAACTGCACTTTAACGATCCGCAGAAGGCCGAAGGCCATGTGCAGGCCCTGCGGCGGCTGGGCTGCGAAGCCCGGCTGGACCAGCATGCCGAACATACGGACGTGGTCTTCCGCAATGTGGAGTGGAAACAGATCACGGTGGAGTCCCACGCTGCAGCCGGTCGCTGGGAAAAGTGGCTGAAGAACTCCGGATTCGACGTCTGGCATGGACACATCGACGAGCGGCTGCTGCACGGGCCGGAAGCCGTCGAGTTCCGCCAGACCGAATGGAAGACCCTGCACTTCGACGGCGAACGGGCACGCGACCAGCAGCAGATTACCACCGCGCTGAAGCAGCTGGGCTGCGATGTGCGCCAGGAGCGGCACGGCGACCATGACGATGTCACCTTCCGCTGCCCCGTCTGGTCGACCATTCGTGTGGAGGATCACACGACGGCCGAACGGTGGATGACCTGGCTGAAGGGGGCCGGCTTTGAAAACCGGCATACGCATCCCCCCTCGACCCGACAGAGCCGGCGGCCGGATTCAGACCTCCGCTGAGACGGATTGCCCGTCCAGCAGAGGCACGTGACAACGTGCTGCATGCCCGGTCATTGCTCTGCTGTTTTCCCGCAGCGGCAGTGGCCGGGCTTTTTGTGCGCAGTGGCTGAATTTTCTGCGGGTGATTCTGGCAGCTTGTCGGCCAGTGGGCAGGGAATGACAGCCTGGCAAGTCACCCGTACAATGAGCCTGCATCGATCAGGCCAGCTCGAACCACAACTGCAAACGGTGGATGAAGCCATGAGCCACCTGTGGGGCTGCGCGGCGATAATTGCTGTCTTCGTGTTCGTGCTCACGCTTGCCGTGCTGCTGGTGGCGGGCCTGGTTTATCCTCCGTTCGCCGCCGACACCGGCTTCCGGGTACAGGCCGGGCTGGCAGCCATGCTGGCCGGGAACGTGTCGCTGGCCTTCTTCCTGCTGATGCTGCGGGACAGCTGGCGGCATCGCTTGACGGTGCGAAAAGTCCGGGCGGGTCTGCTCACCAGGTTTGACGTCCCCGACGAGGCATTTGCCGGGGCATTCCCTCAGGTCGAGCCAGGGCTGCTGCTGCTCACCCGCCGTGCCGTCGCGGAGTTCTACGACCTCCCGCCGGAGAAGATTCACCCGGACGACAGCCTGCGGGAAGACCTGCTGATCGAGGTGCTGGAACCCTCCTTCCACATGCACGTGATTTTCCACGTCGCGCAGCTGTCGAAGACTGAGATGCTTTCGCCCGGGGGAGAGCTGGAACCGTTTCAATTCTCCACCAGTCACATGACCAGCCTCGGAGAACTGGCCGCCGCGGTGGGTGAAGTGCTGCGGAGTCGTGCTGGCCATCAATCGACAGCAGGGGAAAATGAAGGTACGGCAGACGGATCAGCGGTTATTGATTGATGTCCGGCCAGCTGGTACATTTTCGGTACTCTGAACATGTGCTGAGATGTTCTGCCGAGAGGACTGCTGCTGGTGATATTTCGCTCCTGTTGCCTGCCGGTTGTGCTTTTCTGGCTGGCTTTGTTCTCTGCGGCCAGCGGCATGCGGTCAGAACCTGCCGTCGCTGCGGAACCAGGTGATCCGCCGGGGCAACCCTCCCGGCAGACACTGCGGGACCAGGAACATTTCGAGCAGAAGATCCGTCCGGTCCTGATTGAGCACTGTTATCGCTGCCATTCCGGCACGTCTCAGCCGCCAAAGGGCGGGCTGCGGTTGGATACGGCGGCCGCCCTGCGGACGGGTGGAGACAGCGGCCCGGCTGTCGTACCGGGGCAACCGGCCGAGAGCCTGCTGCTCGATGCACTGAAGTTCGACGGCCTGCAGATGCCACCCGACCGGCGATTGCCGGCTCAGGTCGTGGCCGACTTTACCCGCTGGATCGAGCGGGGCGCGTTCGACCCGCGAACGGGTGTGCGGCAGCCGGTGGTGGCGGAGAAGCCCAACGGAAGCGCGGCCGCGGAAAGTCACTGGGCCTGGCAGCCACTGGCGAAGGTGGCTCCTCCGTCGATCGAACAGCCGGAACGTGCCTCGCGGCCGCTGGACCGTTTCCTGCTGGCCCGGCTGGAGGCCGCACAGCTGGAACAGGCCCCTCCCGCCGCGCCGCACGTGCTGCTGCGCCGACTGTATTTCGATCTGCATGGGCTTCCTCCTGCTGCGGCCGATTACGAACGGCTGGAACAGTCCGCTGCTGGCCGTTCCGGCGGAACGGGCGAAGCCCTGGAGCGGGAGATTGACCGGCTGCTGGCATCGCCCCGGTTCGGCGAACGATGGGGACGGCACTGGCTGGACCTGGCCCGGTTCGCAGAATCCAACGGGGGCGACCGCAACGTCATCTGGCCGCATGCCTGGCGATACCGCGAGTATGTGGTGGAATCGCACAATGCCGACCGGCCCTGGATCCGCTTCCTGCAGGAACAGCTGGCGGGCGACCTGCTGCCTTACGATTCGTGGCAGCAGCGGGACCGGCAGCGGGTGGCGACCGGTTTTCTCACGTTAGGCCCCAAGCTGTTTATGGAACCCGTGGCCGAGCAGTTTCTGCTGGATGTCATCGACGAGCAGATTGAAGTGGCGGGCCGGGCGATGCTGGGGCTGACGCTCAGCTGTGCCCGCTGTCACGATCACAAGTTCGACCCGATCACCACACGGGATTACTACGCTCTGGCCGGCGTCTTCGGCAGTACGCAGCTGCTGTACGGCACGGCGGCACCCGCCGGGAATCAGTACGGCCACGATCGCCCGCTCCAGCCGGTCGGCGAACGAGGAGAAGAACTGCACGGCCCGGCGCTGGCCTGGCAGCTGCAGGTGGCCGAGCAGACGGCGAAACGCAACAAGGCCCGCTCCGACCGCTACCGTGTCGTGCGCAAGAAGGCCGCCCTGGAAAATGAGTTGGCGCAGCT
>JAGQPV010000540.1 GCA_020426545.1 Planctomycetaceae bacterium | reverse complement strand
AGCCGCTGGCGCCACAGCTCGGCTTCTTCAAGTTCAGACTCCGGAATCTCCTCCTCCCGGATATCCATGCCGTCCGTCTCGGCAGAGAAGAACAGGGCCTTCATCCGCACCAGATCGATAATGCCGCTGAAGGGCGTCTCACCATGAGACCCCGCCCCAATCGGAATCGACATCGCCAGCGGCTGCGCATTAAGCCGCAGGGCGATCTGATCGAACGTGCGACCGAAGTCGGCCCCGATGCGGTCCATCTTGTTGATGAAACACAGGCGAGGCACATTGTAACGGTCCGCCTGCCGCCAGACCGTCTCACTCTGCGCCTCCACCCCCTCCACGGCACTGAACACCACCACAGCACCATCCAGCACCCGCAGGCTGCGCTCCACTTCGGCGGTGAAATCGACATGCCCCGGCGTATCAATCAGATTGATCGTGACATCTTTCCAGCGGCAGGTAATGGCCGCCGAATAGATGGTGATGCCGCGTTCCGCCTCTTCCTGGTCAAAATCCGTGACCGTGGTGCCCTCATCGACGTCGCCCGCCTTGTGCGACGAGCCCGTATAAAACAGCACCCGCTCAGTGGTCGTGGTCTTGCCCGCATCGATGTGGGCAATGATCCCGATGTTCCGTATCGCCGCGATTTCGTCAGTCATCTGCAGGACACCGTTATGAATTGAAGCGGAAGCACGTTCCAGCAAATCGCCGGAAGCAGCAGGTGCCGGCGGCCTGCGATCTTTCACCCCGGAACCGGCCACTGGCTGAACCAGCAGGCAAACCAGTCGACCAGCCCGCCCGGGCCGGCAGCCGCGGACAGGAGCAGGACAATATACTGGTCGGCAGCAGACCAGCACAGCTCATGCTGAAAACCAGGGCTTCTGGCCGAATTCGCCCGAAGCAACTCTTCACGAGAACGGAACAGACCCAGCCAGAGAACCTGCACCAGACGCCCGCACAGGGCAGGGCAGGGCAGCAATCCGGAACTCATCCCCGGATCAGCCCCGGCAGCCGGACTGCAGCGGAAGGGAAGCACGGTGCCGGGAGGGAAATCCAGAAACGTTGAACATAAAAAAAGGCGTATCGGAACCTGCCCGGCAGGCTCATCGATACGCCACACACTCTGCAGAGAGATTACCAGGCGAAGTGCGAGAACGCCTTGTTGGCATCCGCCATGCGGTGCACATTCTCACGGGTCGTCATCGCAGTTCCCTCACGGCGCCACGCGGCGAACAGTTCTTCCGCCAGACGCAGGTGAGTGGGGCGTCCCTTCTTGCCACGGACAGCAGCCAGCAGCCAGCGAATGGCCAGCGTCTGCTGACGCTTCGACGTCACCGGGGTGGGAACCTGATAGGTGGCACCACCAACCCGCTTGGACCGAACCTCGATGGCCGGGCGCACATTCTCCACAGCCTGAGTGAAGACCGTCACCGGCGATTCATCAGGCACTTTCTCGGCGAGAATGTCCAGGGCATCGTAGAACACCCGCTGAGCGACACTTTTCTTGCCGTCCCGCATCAGGCAGTTCACGAACTTGGAAGCCAGTTTCGACCCGTAACGGGGATCCGGCTTGAGCTGTTCTGGACTGGCAGTAAACCGCTTCGACATAACTGGCGTCTCTTAGAAGCTGCCCGCAGCCTGCCGGCCTGAAGCTCCAGATATTCCGCACAGGCGAAACACCGAACAACACAGACAGACGAGCCACCCGGACAGACAAACACTTAAACCCAGGCCGGCCACAGAACCCTGCACTGGAACAACTGTTGCACCTGCAACGCAAAATCAGACTGAAGTGAAGCAACCGACACCGCAGCGCCAGCCGCACCAGCTTCGCGCCCATGCGGAAACCCCGCCCCTCGACCGCCAACCGGACAACCCTGTCTCCGCATCACCAGCTGGCGAATGCAGACAGGTCTCCCGAACAGACGATTAACGGGGCCGCTTGGTACCGTACCGGCTGCGGGCCTGCCGACGATCGGACACGCCGAGCGTATCGAGCACACCACGAATCACTTTGTACCGCACACCCGGAAGGTCGCGGACACGACCACCACGCACCAGCACGATGGAGTGCTCCTGCAGGTTATGTCCTTCACCCGGGATATACGCTGTCACTTCCTTACCATTGGAAAGACGGACACGAGCCACTTTCCGCAGGGCCGAGTTCGGCTTCTTGGGAGTAACCGTCTTCACCTGCAGGCACACGCCCCGCTTCTGCGGGCAACCTTCCAGAAGCGGAGTCTTACTCCGGATCTTCTGAATTTTGCGTGGCTTGCGAACGAGCTGATTGATCGTGGGCATCTTTTGCGAACCTGCAGCGTGCTGCGACTGATAAACCGGCTGATTCAGAACTCCCGACGGCCGGACATTCCGGAGCGGGCCGCATTACACGACACCGGGAGAAGAACTCAGCACTGTACGGCGTGCCGTGAATCCCGTCAACCCTCTGGAGGAGCATCCGGCTGGACATCGAGAATTGACGGCTGCGAAACATTCCCCGGCTCCGGCGGAGCAGAGGGGGCAATCGAGGGAGCCGAAGCAGCGGATGGCTGTTCGGCCGGAGCACCGGAATCTCCCCCTTCGGCCAGCAGATTGAGCCGGGCTGCCAGAATCCGCTCCTTCTCCGCCTGCAGCTCTTCCAGAGCTTCCCGACGAATGCGGACTTCCGCATCCTGATGGATGTGGAAACCGGTTCCGGCCGGAATCAGGTGACCGAGAATCACGTTTTCCTTCAGACCCACCAGGCCATCCACCTTACCCGCCAGAGCAGCTTCCGTCAGAACCTTCGTCGTTTCCTGGAAACTGGCTGCCGAGATAAAGCTTTCGCTGGCAACGGCCGCCTTGGTGATTCCCAGCAGCTGAGTCACACCAATGGCCGCCCGGGGCTCATCGTAGGTGGCAGGCTGCTGGCCGGCAGCTTCCACTTCGGCGTTCACTTCGTCCACCGTTTCCGTGGGAACCGTTTCGTTCTCCCGGAATTCGGTATCTCCCGGATCAACAATCCGCACACAGGAGTGGAGTGCTTCGTTGATCTCATTGAACCGGAACTTGTCCACGACAAGGCCGGGCAGCATGTCGGTATCGCCGACATCATCAATCCGCTTTTTCCGCAGCATCTGAGCGATGACAATCTCAATGTGCTTGTCGTCGATCTCCACCCGCTGCGAGCGGTAAACGTTCTGGATTTCATGCAGCAGGTACTGCTGCACGGCCTCTTCACCACTCACCCGCAGAATATCGTGAGGAACCAGCGGTCCCCGCACCAGAGCATCACCCGCCCGAACTTCATCGCCGGTATGCACCAGCAGCTGCTTGCCCTGCGGAATGATGTGCTCGACTTCCGTGTTATCCGAGGCGCGGATGAGAATCACCCGCTTACCCCGCTTCTTCTCGGCCGGCAGCTCGACCACGCCGTCGACTTCAGCCACGACCGCCGGATCTTTCGGCTTACGTGCTTCGAACAGCTCGGTCACCCGCGGCAGACCACCGGTGATGTCCTGCGTTCCGAGGGCTTCCCGGGGCGTACGGGCCAGGGCCGTACCGGCGGAGACCTGCTGCCCTTCCTGCACGTCGATGCTCGCCCGTTCCGGCAGGTGGGCATAGGCCAGGGTGCGGCCGGTTTCGTCTTCCAGGGCGATCAGCGGCTGCAGATCGCCACGGTGCTCGATGACCGTCCGCCGCTGCGTGCCGCTGGCTTCGCGTTCGGTCCGAACGGTCTTGCCTTCGATGCAGTCCTCGAAGCGAATCCGTCCACCGACTTCCGCCAGGATCGGCACCGAGTGCGGGTCCCAGGTACAGAGGACGGCACCATTCTCCACATCCTGATCTTCCCGCACCATCAGCGTCGCACCGTTCGGAATCGTGTAGCGTTCCAGCTCACGTTCCTTGGGGTCGATGATGATGACTTCACCGTTCCGGGTCAGCACGATATTCCGGCCCTCAGTGTTTTCCACACTGCGAATCCGGGCGAATCGGACCTTTCCGGCACGACGGGTGCGGATTTCGTTGTCTTCGACTTCGCGGGAAGCGGTACCACCGATGTGGAACGTCCGCATCGTCAGCTGCGTACCCGGCTCACCGATACTCTGGGCAGCGACGATACCGGCCGCCAGGCCCTCTTCCACCATGGAGCCGGTGGACAGGTCCATGCCGTAGCACAGACGGCACAGGCCCAGCTTGGACTCGCACGTCATCGGGCTGCGGACCTGAATCTTCTCCAGACCCATCTTTTCGATCCGGCGGGCGATCTCCACCGTGATCAGCTCGTCTTCCCGGACGATCACTTCGTCGGTA
>JAGQPV010000539.1 GCA_020426545.1 Planctomycetaceae bacterium | reverse complement strand
TGGGGAGTCGTGCGGTGTTCGTCGAGAATCCGCTTGAGATGGTCGGCGTCCATCACTTCGACTTCCATCAGCTCGCGGGACATCTGCTCCAGCGCGTCCCGGCGGTTGACGAGAATCTCCTGCACGGTGGCGGACGCTTCATCCAGCAGCCGGCGAACTTCCAGGTCGATCTCCCGCACCGTTTCTTCACTGTGGGAATAGTCGGTGGAAACCTGGCTGTTCTGCAGGAAGGGAGACCGCTGCGTTTCGCTGTAGTGCACGCGGCCCAGTTTCGGGCTCATGCCGAATTCCGTCACCATGCGGCGGGCAATATCGGTCGCCCGCTGCAGATCGTTCTGAGCTCCGGTGGAAATCTCGTTGAAGATCAGGTCTTCCGTCCAGATTCCGCCCAGCAGGACGCAGATCCGGTTTTCCAGCTCCGTCTGAGTGTGCAGCTGGCGGTCGTCTTCCGGACGCTGCAGCGTATACCCCAGGGCTCCCAGGCCACGGGGAATGATGGAAATCTTGTGGACTGGGTCCGAACCGGGCAGACTGCAGGCCACCAGGGCGTGCCCGCATTCGTGGTAAGCCACTCGCAGCTTTTCCTCGGGATGGATGATGCGGGTGTGCTTCTCCAGCCCGGCCACCACGCGTTCCACGCCTTCTTCGAACTCATGCATGGTGACCCGCGGTTTGTTGTTCCGCGCGGCCAGCAGAGCGGCCTCGTTCACCAGATTGGCCAGGTCGGCTCCCACAAAGCCCGGCGTGAGTTTCGCCATGTGCTTCAGATCGACGTCGCTGTCCATCTTGATGCGGGCCGCATGCACCTTGAGAATCGCTTCCCGGCCTTTGACATCCGGACGATCCACCAGCACATGCCGGTCGAACCGGCCCGGCCGCATCAGCGCGGGGTCGAGCGTTTCCGGCCGGTTGGTGGCCCCCATCACAATCACGCTCTGGTCGGAGGAGAAACCATCCATTTCGACCAGCAGGGCATTCAGCGTCTGTTCCCGTTCATCGTGCCCGCCCGGCATGCCGCTGCCGCGGACCTTGCCCAGGGCGTCCAGTTCGTCAATGAAAATCATACTCGGCGAGCGACTGCCCGCCTGCTGGAACATATCCCGTACCCGGGCGGCTCCCACGCCGACGAACATTTCGACAAAATCCGAACCGGACAGGCTGAAAAACGGCACACCCGCTTCACCGGCGACGGCCTTGGCCAGCAGCGTCTTCCCGGTTCCCGGAGGACCAACCAGCAGCACACCGCGGGGAATCCGACCGCCCAGCGCCTGATATTTACCGGGAGTCCGCAGGAACTCCACGACTTCCCGCAGTTCTTCCACCGCTTCTTCAATGCCGGCCACGTCGGAGAACGTGGTCTCAATATCTTCCTGAGCGAACAGCCGGCCCCGGCTGCGACCGAACGACATGGCCGACCCGGCTCCGCCCATCCGGCGGAAGATGAACATGAAGAATACAATCAGCAGCAGCAGTGGCAGCAGCAAAGTCAGCAGAGCCTGCCATTCGGGCGGCGGCTCGGCGTAGTTGAAGTCGATGCCCTTTTCGCGGAGCATCTTCGTCAGCTCGGCCTTGTCGTCGGTCATCCCGAAGGCGGGAATGCGGTAGTACTTGACCGCCCGGGCGTTCTCGCTGGACTGCTCGTCCAGCTTCTTCGGCTGATCCTGGAACCGGATGTAATCCGACCCGATCACCAGGTTGTGAACGTTCGTGCGGTTGAAGCGACTGCGACTGCTGTCGGGCTCCTCTTCGCTCGCCTGCAGGCCAGCCATAAACTCGCTGAGTTTCAGCTCTTCGGCCCGGTCGCGGTTACCGAACACCGAAATCACGAGGGCGACGAATACGCCACCCAGAACCAGCCACCAGAACAGATTGCTGGACTGTGGTCGGTCCGGGCGGCTGGAATTCCCGCCCGAGGGACGCTGCCGTTTCGGTGCTTCGGGGGGCTGTGCCTGGGGAGTTTCCGGGTCGGCCATCAGTGCTTTTCCGTCAAAGGCAGTGCCATAGCAGGCCGCCAGGCAGGACCGCGGATTTCGCGGACCGGACGGAAAGTCTGTCCGGAGATCCTGGCCACATACTGCGTGATGTGTTTTATTTCGATTCGTCCACCGGAATGCAGTGGGGACGACAGAATTCCAGACCGTCAACAGAGGTTCGACATCTGTCTGATTTCAGGGACGCCCGCGAAAACCGGAGCGTTCGCACGGCTGAGGCAGACGACTGACAGCCCGAAAAACGGTGTTTCGCCGGGCCGGCGGTCTTCTGGCCGGAACAGCCAGTGCTGCCGGAATTTCCGCAGGCAGACTCCTCATGAAGAACTCTAGGCCGGGAAGGCAGACGGGTCAACTGCAGCGCCGGACCAGATGAGCGAGTCGTTCACGTCCTGCTGCGGGCCGGGCACTGCTGCGGCTCGAATCCAGAGACATCTTGCCCTTGCCGGGAACATTCGCTACGTTCCCGCTCCCTTCCTGCCGGTCTCTGCCACCGGGCATTCCCCCAGCCAATTCTCAGGTTACGTGAAACGGAGAATTCCGATGCGTACCGAGCCTGCACGCACCCCGTGCTTTCGAGCCGTCGCGAAAACGGTCTTCGCCGGCAGCCTCACCGGTCGTTCTGTCAGCCGCTGCGCCGGCCGCTTCCTGCTGCCGGTCGTGGTGACCGCCATTCTGCTGTCGGGCGGAGGTTGTCTTTCGAAGAAAGCCGACAAGCACGCACAGCAGGAATCACCTCTCCGCCCGGACGGTTACGAGGCGGCCCCGTCTGAATGGGATCCCGCGGATGATCCGCAGCCTTATGGGGCGGCGGAGACCCGCAGTTTCGCGGAGGCCCGCAGTGACCGGGCTGTGATTCAGGTGTTCTACGGCACCGACCGGGCTCCCACCGGTTCAGCCGAACCGAATGAATTCTACGGCAGCGACCGGGGACGGATTCAGCTCGGCCTGTGCGAGGTCAGTATTCCCCGCAACCATGTCGAAGGGGAGCTGGAGTCGCCGAAAATCTGGAAGCTGGAGTTCAGCGAAGACGTGGAAAAGCATGTGGTGCTGACCAGCGTGGAGCCTCTGAATGGTCGCACTTTCCTGGCCGGCATGCGTCAGACGATTCAGGCAACCGAAGCCCGCGAAGCATTCATTTTCATTCACGGCTACAACGTGACATTTCGCGATGCGGCCCGCCGCACGGCACAGATTGCCTACGACCTGAAGTTCGACGGCGCCCCCATCATGTACAGCTGGCCGGCTCAGGGTGCACTTAAGGATTATTCCGTCGATGAGGAGAATGCCCGCTGGTCGGTGCCGAATGTCACCCGGTTTGTGGAGGGAATCGCCCAGGCCAGTGGTGCCAGGAAAGTCCATCTGATTGCCCACAGCATGGGCAACCGCGTGCTGACCGGCGCACTGCACCGTCTGGCGAACGAATATCCCACCGGCGACGGGCCGCGATTCAATGAAGTGGTGCTGACCGCTCCCGATATCGACGCGGATACGTTCAAGCGGGACATTGCCCCGTTCATCACGCAGAGTGCCGACCGGGTCACAATCTACGCGTCCTCGAACGATAAGGCCCTCCTGGCCTCGCGAGCGCTGCACGGCAATACCCGGCTGGGGCTGGCCGGCGACTACCTGACGACATTCCCCGACCTCTCCAACGTGGAAGTCATCGACGCTTCGGAAGTCGATACCAGCCTGTTCAGCCTCGGCCACTCGTACTACGGCAGTAATACAACGGTTCTGGGCGACCTGCGCAGCCTGTTTCGCGGACGGGCCGCTGCCGCCCGCGGGCTGGCCGCGCATCAGGTTCCCGCTGCCTGGCTGCTGCGGCTGCAGCAGGCCGGAGCCGGCTCTGACCTGCGACGCAACTGAGAACCTGCCCCGCAACCGATGGCATGCAGCGCCCCTTCCCGGACTGGCAGCGAGTGCGAACGCATTGCCAGCCGGGCAGGTTCAGCTGCATTTCAGCTGCGGACCGGCTCAGGGAGCGACGGGAGGTGCCGCCGGATCGGCCGGGCCGGGAGGAAAAGCATTTCCGGGGCCGCCAGGATTGCCGGGCCGACGCGGGTCGATTCCCTTTTCCTTCGCGATGCGGTCGCTGATCCGACTGAACAGCCCGGTGTTGAACTGAATGAACGCTTCGGCGGCATTGGAGGGCGGTCCCTGTTCTTCCGGGGCACTGCCGGGGAAGGCTCCGCCACCAGCCGGGCCAGCCCCTGGCGGAAATGGTGCCGCGGGATCTGCGGGGCCGGGTGCCGCCGGATCTCCGGGAACTGGTGCGGCCGGGTCAGCCGGTGCCGCAGGATCC
>JAGQPV010000053.1 GCA_020426545.1 Planctomycetaceae bacterium | reverse complement strand
AAGATCAGTGCGAGAAGCTGTGCATCGTCTGTGGTGTGTTCATCCACTGGGAGGCCAGCGACGACAAGAAGATCTTCGAGTACAACTACCAGGCGACGAAGGAATCCATCGCCCGTGCGATGAAGAATGAGCCGACCGCCGACGAAGTCGTCTCCAAGAAGGACAGCGCTTCCCACCCGTTCTCGGGTGTGTGATTCGCTGTGACGGAACAGACGCGGCGGAAGACAGCCGTAACGGGCCGTGGCACGGAGGCCCGCCTGCGGCTCGTTGCTGTCCAGCCGGCTGTTGACTACCAGCATCTCCAGTGGCATTGGCCCTGAGCGGTCTCTGCTCTGGAGATGGCTGTTTTTCCTGCGGGCATTCTGTCGCCTTCCAGAGGGGCCGGCGCCTGCTGGTGCAGGGTCCCGCCGTACTGAAGACTGAAACCGGCTCTGTCTGCCCGGTTCTGTGCGGCCTCCCGGAAATGCTGATCGCAGCCGGGTCCGGCAGTCACTGCACAGAGGCGGGTTTCGCCGGCGCATTCCGGCCGAGGCTTCCCGCCGATGAAAAAAATTCTGATTCAGCTCGATACCGACAGCCTGCCCGGCACGTTCGACCGTGTGGTGGCGATTGATGCTGGTGTGGATGAGCTGCTGACCTGCGGCGGGGTGACGGTGGAGAACGTCGTTCCCCTGGTGCACGGGGCCATTTTTACCCGCGGGCCGAACCAGCTGAAGCACACGGCTCTGTTCGTGGGCGGCAGCGATGTATCCGCCGGCGAGGACGTGTTCCGCACGGTGCAGAGCACATTTTTCGGCCCGATGCGGGTCTCCGTGCTGATGGACTCCAACGGGTCCAGTACGACTGCGGCAGCGGCTGTTCTGGCCGCGGCGAAGCATCTGGACCTGAGTCAGACCACCGCGGTTGTGGCCGGTGGAACGGGGCCGGTGGGCCAACGGGTGGCCCGGCTGCTGGCCGGGCGGGGAGCGACGGTTCGGCTGGCATCCCGTTCTGCTGAACGGGCCGAAGCCGCCTGTGAGCCGATTCGCAAAGCGGTGGATGGCGCGCAGCTGGAAGGTGTGGCCACCGGTGATGCCGACAGCCTGCTGAAAGCCTGTCAGGGCTGTCACCTGCTGGTGGCCGCCGGTGCGGCCGGCGTGCAGTTTCTGAGCCAGGAGCAGTGGTCTGCCGTGTACGGGCTGCAGGTGGCGATCGATCTGAATGCCGTTCCTCCGCTGGGACTGGCGGGAATCGAAGTCAGCGACCGGGGCACCGAGCGGAACGGGCTGGTGTGTTACGGCGCCATCGGTGTCGGCGGCACGAAGATGAAAATCCACAAGGCGGCGATTCAGGCTCTGTTCGAATCGAACGATCGCATTCTCGATGTGGAAGCCGTGTACGCCATCGGCGAGCAGCTGCAGCAGGGCTGAGTCCCCCTTCGGGGGTTTGTTGCCTGCGGCTGCAGCGACTGTGCGAGGCTTCTTTGCCTTGCCTCCGGACTGGCATCGGACCCGCGGACCGGTCAGGATAGGCAGATCGCCTCCTCCTGATCCTGGCATGTTTTCCTGCGCTGGAGAGCTCCATGTCCCGTCAACACACTGTCGTTTCTGATGCCTGTCCCGCCGAAGTGGCCGGTTCCGCTTATTCCCCCGATCGCCGCGAGTTCTGTCGTGCCGCCGCCGGGGGACTGCTGGCGGCCGCGGGAGTTGCGGTCGGCCTTGCCTCACCAGAGCCGATTCAGGCTGCCTCCGAACCGAAGGGGAAGAAGCCGGTGGAAGACGACCAGCTGCCGATTATCGATACGCATCAGCATCTGTGGGACCTGGACCTCGTGCGACTGCCCTGGCTGGCCGGGGACGCGGTCGAGTCGATCCGCCGCAGTTATGTGATGCAGGATTACCTGCAGGCGACAAAGGGCCTGAACGTCAAACGGGCCGTTTATATGGAGGTGAACGTCGCTCCGGAAGATCAGGATAAGGAAGCCGAGTACGTTCTGCAGCTGTGCGGGGACGCCGGCAATCCCACGGTGGCGGCTGTCATTGGCGGGACACCTTCTTCCGCTGACTTCCCGGCCTACATCCGCAAGTATGCGAAGAACAGCCACCTCAAAGGCGTGCGGACGGTGCTGCACGACGACGACCGGCCCCGGGGCATGTGCCTCGAACCGCAGTTTGTGAAGAATATCCAGCTGCTGGGTGAACTGGGCCTGCGGTACGACCTGTGCATGCGACCGGGCGAACTGCTGGACGGGGTCAAACTGATTGAGCAGTGTCCCGAGACCCGGTTCGTCATCGATCACTGCGGCAACATGCCGGTGAATTCGACCGACAGGAAGCTGCGGGCCGCGTGGGAAAAGGGCATCACCGCGGCAGCCGGGCAGAAGAATGTGGTGTGCAAGATTTCCGGCATCATCGTGACGGCCGATAAAGAAAGCTGGCAGCCGGCCGATCTGGCGTCGGTAATTAACTTCTGCCTGGATGCCTTCGGCGAAGACCGGGTCATCTTCGCGGGAGACTGGCCGGTATGCACGCTGACGGCGCCGCTGTCGGGCTGGGTCGGCGCGCTGAAAGAGATTGTGGCCAGCCGTTCCGCCTCAGCCCGGCGGAAGCTGTTCCACGATAACGCGGTCCGGTTCTATGAACTGCCGAAGGCGTGATTGGCGGTGAGTGGCAGAAGCAGGGACAGCCTGACCTGCTGAAGTGGAGACCACGCCCTTCCTGCGTCAGAGCGTGCCACCCGGCATTGTTATTTCCGGTAACAGGAGCCGGACAGGCCGCTTCCGTTTTAATTAGCAGGTCATGCACAGCCTGGATTGCAAGTTATTGAATTAGAGTGACTTAACGAAAACAGGCCCGTCAGAGGGATCGGTATGATGACCGATTCTTCTGGCGGGCCATTTGAGTTCAGACTGCCCGGAACGGCCTGACGCGCCCCTTCATGATCCGGGGGAAGGGGCAGGTTAAGCCACCACCCTTTTCAGAGGGTTGATGGCCAGGGTTCCGGACAGCCAGTCGGGCGGACGGGGAAGAACGGCCGCCCCGTCCTCTGCTGGTGTGGAGAGGACAGAGCAGACAGCTTCCGCCTGAGGGTACACGGCTTCAGGTTACACCATTCAATGAACAGCATAACCTTCTGTCGGGTACTGCACAGTCGGAGGAAGTCCCCGTGACCGCCCGGATGATTTCCTATTCCCAGTAGGGGCGGGCGCTGAAGTGCGAGTGGGCCGCCGTCTCCCACTGAGCACTGGCCATATCCGGCCAGTTGTTCTGGTCGAAGCCTTCGGCGTTCTCGAACGTGGCTTTGGTGGCATCCAGCCGCAGGCATTTGCTCTGGCGATCAAGCTGCAGGGCAGACATCGGGATGGCGAACAGTTTATCGCCCATGCCGAGGAATCCGCCGGAGGACATGACCACATAAGCCACCCGACCACTGTCGCAGTCGATCATAATATCGTGAACGCTGCCCAGCGTTTCATCCTGCCGGTTCTTAATACTGTCTCCGGTCAGCGAGGAAGCGGAAAGCGGCTGACGTGCGGTTACGGTACTCATGATTTTCTCCCTGTAAATGGCGCAGGAGCTGTTCGCCGCCTGCTAAGTCGGTGTCCTGCCAATTTCCTGATATGACGCTCTGATAACGATGCAAACTGTGTGCCGGAGTTCGACAGTCGGGAGTCATCAGCGGAGCAGGGCTGTATTTTCAGGGGCATATGATCTTTAATCGCGGAGGAGCCCGGAGACTGGCATCGAGGAGTGAGCGGTCAACAGTCAGCCAGCGGGATGGCACGACACGGGGAGTTCCGGCGGAAGTTGGAATGGGTGGAATTCGGGTTCCAGGGGAAAGGGCGGAGTTCAGGGCCCTTCATTCCGGGCCTTCTTCCTCTGGAGAGGGGCGAAGAGAATTCCCCGACCATCGGCCCTCCGGGACGTGCGGCACCTGATGGATGCCTCCGTGCTGGCGCAGCCGGGAGTCAGCACCGTGGTTGATACCGGTGGGTGGTGCCTGCGGGAGGCGCTGCCGTTTCAGGAGGGGCGGCTCTCGGGCGGGATGCGGAGGGTCAGCGGGACTTCCAGGCCGTGCCGTTCCATCAGCACCGGGTCGGAGAGAATGACCGCGGGCGGGCCGGCGGCGATCAACTGGCCGCCATCGAGCACGATGACCCGGTCGCAGTGCTGGACGACCAGATCCAGCTGATGCGTGGCAATCACGATGCTGCCCTCGAAGCGTTTCAGGGCTTCCAGCAGCTGCCGCCGCGCACGGGGGTCGAGATTGCTGAAGGGTTCATCGAGTGCGAGGATCCGGGGACGGCAGGCCAGCACACCGGCCAGACAGACCCGTTTCCGTTCGCCGATGCTCAGCTGCAGTGTGCTGCGGGCTCCAAAGCCTTCCAGGCCGACGGTTCTGAGGCTTTCCTCCACCCGCTGGCGGGCCTCGTCCCGATGCAGGCCCAGGTTCAGCGGGCCGAAGGCGACATCCTCCGCCACGGTGGGGCAGAACAGCTGATCGTCGGGATCCTGAAACAGCAGACCCACATTTCGGCGGACTTCCCGCAGGGTGGCTTTGCACAGGGGCTGCTGTTCGATCCGCACGGGGCTGTTGTCGGCCGACTGGCCGGGCGGCAGGGGATCGGGGAGCAGTCCGTTCAGGTGATGCAGCAGAGTGGATTTGCCGGCCCCGCTGGGCCCCACGATTCCCAGAATTTCGCCACGGGCGACCGCGAAGGAAACTTCCCTCAGCACCCACGGCCCACCGGTATAGCGGAAGCTGAGCGAGCGGACCTCGATCGAGGGGGCTTCGGTCGGGGCCGTGGAGGCGGAGTCTGTGGAAACGACATTGGCCCGGGGGGAATTCGGGTTGACGGAGGTGTGGTCGGGCGCTGTTCCCGGGCCTGCTGTGCTGTCGGCTTCAGTCATCGGAAAACCGCACCTGCCCGTCCCACCCGCGGGCCAGCATGGCCCGGTGCACCCGGGCGGCCCGATCCAGCGAACGGATCAGCAGCATGCCGATCAGCCGGATGCCGGTCTGCCAGCGGAACAGCATGCCGCCGGAACCGAAGGTGCGGGCCTTCCGGGCCGACCGCATCCGCTCCAGTTCATCCCACAGCACGAACAGGTAGCGGTACATGAAGGCCAGCGTGCCCACCACGGCGGGGGGCACTTTGTGCCGGCTGAGCCACTGGAGCAGTTCTCGAAAGGGGAGTACCTGGGCCAGCCAGAAGACGGCCAGCAGCGAGACGGTGGAACGCAGCAGAATGGCCTGCATCACATCCCAGCCGGAACGAAACCCCTGAGAGGCCGGTACGGCCAGGGCCATCAGAGCGGCTGCGGGCAGAAAAACGAGCAGCCGGCGGAGCAGGGTGCCCAGCGGGACTGCGGAGAATGTATGCAAAGTAAACACCAGGCAGGCCAGCAGGCCATGCACGGGCCACCGGGCGGGTGGAGTGAGGACCGCTGCCAGGATGATGGCGCCCGTCAGCAGGATTTTGAACGTGGCCGGCAGCCGGTGCAGCACCGTGGGGCCGGCAGACCGGGAAGCGGTGGTTCCGGCGGGCTCAACGGCCATGAGTCAGCCCGGCGGGTTCGGTCCGCGGTTTCATTCCCCGGCCCAGCAGCCAGGCGGTCAGCAGCACGGTGCCGGTGCCCAGCAGGCCGGCCAGCGAAACGGACAGCCGCTGCCACAACGGGGCGGCTTCCCAGGAAGCCACGGGCGCGGGGATTTCGTAATCGGCCAGCACCAGCACCTGCGGCTCGGCAGCCAGCGATTCAATGGCGGTCTGTTCGGCGACGGATTCGAGGCCATCCGGGTGGCCGGAGGCGAACGGTGCCAGAAAGGCGGCAACCGCCAGCGAGGCAATGATGCCTGCGGTAACGGCCCGCCCGGCCGCGGGGAACAGCCGGCGCGGGCTGGCGGCTTCTTCGGAAGTCTCTGAAGCGGTGGCGCCCGCGGGTGTGGCGATCAGATCGGGACGGTGCCGCAGCACAAAGCCCACCACCGCCCCGCTGATGATGGCTTCTCCCAGGCCGATCACCGAATGCACGGTGACCATCATGGTGAACAGCGAGGCAAAACTGAAGTCGCTGCCGGGCAGCTGCTGGGCCGGCCAGGACAGCTGGAATTCCAGACAGAACAGGGCGGAAGCCGCCATGACCGTCAGCCAGGACGCAATGGCGGTTGCGGCGACGGTGGCGGCCTGTGTGCCGCCCAGCAGCCGGCGGATGGTGGCATACACGGCGTACCCGCCCAGGCTGCCGATGACCGCCATGTGCAGGACATTGGCCCCCAGCGCCAGCAGTCCGCCATCGGCGAACAGGGCACACTGCACCAGCAGGACTAGTGTGACCGCCAGGCAGCCGGCCCACGGCCCCACCAGTACGGCGGCGAGGACACCACCCATCAGATGGCCGGAAACGGGGGCCACCATCAGCGGGAAGTTCACCATCTGGCCGGCGAAAATCAGGGCGGCCGTCATGCCGGTCAGCGGGATGGTCCGGTCGCTCAAGGTGGTTTTGAGCTGCTTCAGGCACAGGCCGAGCGAGAAGACCGAAACCGCACCGGTGACGGCGCACACCGCGGGACTGAGAATGCCATCGGGAATGTGCATAAAGAAACAGGCTCGTCTGGCGGGTACAGCGGAAAGCGACGGGAATGTCTGGTGCTGGCGAACGGAATGCCTGCCCGGAAACAGCCGGAGTTCGCCATCAAACTCACTGTAAGACGGCCTGCCGGCATTTGCAATTCCCGGGCGGGTTCGCGGTGACGGAGGTTCATGTTCCGCCGGGTTTCTGAGCGAATCGGGGACATGATCCCGTCCGCCAGACTGCCAACCTGGCCGGCAGCCGCATACCATGCAGGCAATAGTCCCTCACCACCCCGCTGCCGACAGATGACAGACTCTGCAATGCCTGCCCCGCCGGATCCTGCCTCTCCGGAATCTGCTGTTCCAGACCCTTCTGTTCCGGAATCCGCGGGCCCGGAATCTGTATCGAACCCGGACTCTGACGGGAACGGGGCCACGTGCGAAGAGACGGCCCGGCTGGAGCAGCTGGCAGCGGCTACTGATCTGCTGCGGGCTGTCACCGACGGCATTCAGCAGGGAACGGGCGAGCTGGCTCTGCAGACACAACTGCGGAAGGACTGGCCCGCGCCACTGGTTTCTGCCGCACTGGCCCTGGTGGAGCAGCGGCAGCGGGCCCGCCGCCGGTTTTCCCGGGGCGACCAGATGTGGTTCGACCGCGACCTGCTGGAGCAGGCGACCCACGAGGAAGTGGCCCGGTATAAGGCGGCCCGGTTCGCCGGCCAGGAGGGGCCAGTGTGGGACCTGTGCTGCGGGGCCGGCAGCGATGCCATTGCGCTGGCGGAGCATCATGAGGTGACAGCCGTTGATCGTTCTTCGGCGGCCTGCTTCCGCACGCGGGCCAATGCGGCCGTGTATGGCGTGGCCGGTCGAATCACGACCCGCTGCGCGGATGTGACAATGCTGCCGGAAGCCCGGGGGCTGGTGCATATCGATCCCGATCGCCGGCCCGATGGTCGCCGCACCTTGCGGATCGAGCAGTTTCAGCCGGGCCTGGATTTCCTGGAACGTCTGCCGGATCAGTTTCGCGGAGGGGCGATCAAACTCAGCCCGGCCTGCAACTTCACCGGGAAGTTTCCGGAGGCCGAGATTGAGCTGATCAGCTATGAGGGCGAGTGCCGCGAGGCGACCGTCTGGTTTGGTGACCTGGGTGAACCCGGCCTGTGGCGGGCTACGGCGCTGCCCTCCGGAGAAACGCTCTTTGGCAATCCGCTGGAGGTACAGGCTCCCATGGCCGAGCCCGGCCGGTGGCTGTGCGATCCCGATCCGGCGATTGTTCGTGCCGGTCTGGTCGATCTGCTGGCCGACCGCACGGGCCTCTCCCGGCTGGATGATGCCGAGGAATATCTGACGGGCGAGGAACCGGTGGACAGTCCGTTTCTGACCTGTCTGGAAATCATTGCCGAGCTGCCCGGCAGCGATAAAGCCATTCGCCGCTGGTTCCGGGATCACCCGGCCCGCGATGTCGAGATCCGCTGTCGGCATCTGCCGGTCGATGCGGAACGGGTGCGGCGGAAGCTCCCGAAGACCGGCGAGGAGCCGCAGGTGCTGGTGTTCGCACGGGTGGCCGGAACGGCCCGGGCACTGGTCTGTCGCCGGCCGGAAGCCTGAGCGATTCCCCGAAGAGGTGCCGCGCCGTAAGGCGAATGGGAGAAGGGGGATACGATCGAGGGGGATGTCGGCGAGTGCCACTGCCGGCTGGTCCATCAGAGACTTCGTGGATCGTCTTAACCGGTTGGTGTGCCTGTCGTTCGATTCGTCAGGCACAGCCCCGGTCGCAAAGAAACCACTAGCCCCTGGGTGCTGGTTCGGCCGCCGGTGTCTCTGCCCTGATTTCTGGCAGGATTCTGCGGAATATGCCTGCCGGGCGGCTTTCCGGGTCGGAGCGGTCCTGGTTTGAAAAAACGCTCAGTGTTTTCCCGTGGATTCCCCCAGGCGGCTGGCAGTTGAGTGATTGCGTCCTGACAGAATACCGGAGCTTGCGCAGGCTGCGGGTTTCAGGGCGGATCACGGGAGGGGGAAGCCACCATGATGACTCAACTGCCGGAAGACTGTGAACCGGAACTGGTGAACCGGATTATTGCTGGTGACCGGACGGCTCTGGCGGAGCTGTTTGATCTGCATCGCAACCGCCTGTGGCGGATCGTCAATTTTCGCCTCGACAGCCGCCTGAGAGGGCGGGTGGATGCCGACGATATTCTGCAGGAAGCCTGGCTGGATGCTGTCCGGCGGATGGACCGTTTTCTCAAGGAGGCTTCTCAGTCGTGCTTTGTCTGGCTGCGGCTGATTGTCACTCAGACGCTGGCCGATGTGCACCGGGCTCATCTCGGCACCCAGAAGCGGGATGCCGGCCGCGACCGGTCAATTCATCGTCCGCTGGGTGCCGGCTCCACAGCGGCTTCACTGTCGTCCTTCCTCTCTGGCCGGCTGACTTCACCCAGTGGTGCCGCCATTCGGGCCGAACAGGGGGAGATTGTGGATGCGGCCGTGGAATCGATGCCGGAACTCGACCGCGAAGTGCTGGCACTGCGGCATTTCGAGGAACTGTCCAACCGGGAAACGGCCTGTGTACTGGAGATTTCCGAACAGGCGGCCAGCATGCGTTATGTTCGGGCTCTGGGGCGGCTGAAAGAGGCGCTCCGCACGATCCAGAACGAGCCGGAAAAACCGCCGTCCGAATGATGGTCTGAGGGAAATTTCTGGCTGACGCGGGCCTGAGGAGTACAGAATAGATCGCTGGAAGTTCTCTCCGTGCCGGACTGCTGGCGGGGAGGACGGTTCCTGTCCCGCTGGCTCAACTTTCACTGGGCCCAACTTTCACTGTATGAAAAGCAGCCGACCCGGATGAGCGACTCCGCCGATCAGTTCGAAGTGCAGCTCGATGGCTTTCCGACAGGAGGAGCCGCGCCGCGGACCGACTGCCGCAGCACACTGGAAGTGGTGCTGAGCGAGCTGATCGAACGTCATCGCCGGGGCGAGGAACCCGATCTGCGGGAATACGTTCGCCGGTATCCGCACCTGGCGACCGAACTGGAAGAGTCGCTGCTGGCGCTGGCGGCGATCGAGCACTGGAAAGTCCGCCGGGAGAGTGAAATCCTGCGGTCGCGAATCGCCGGTGACAGCCATCCCGAGCGAATCGGCAGCTGTCGGATTGTGCGTCGTATTGGCAGCGGCGGTATGGGCGTGGTGTATGAAGCGCAGCACGACACAATTTCCGGTCTGGTGGCGGTCAAGCAGCTTCCCTCCCGCTTCTCACGGGACTCCGCGTTCCGCCGCCGGTTCGAGCAGGAAGCCCGGACAGTCCGCCGGTTGAGGCACCCGCACATTGTGCCCGTGCTGGAGTTCGGCGAGGACGATGGCTTCTGCTACTACGTGATGCCCAGCGTTCCGGGTGTGAGTCTGCGGTGGCTGCTGGAACGGCTGGCCAGCCAGGACGGAGCGGTGTATGCCGAGGAAATTGCCCTGGCACGGGGCGGGGATCCGGCTGATTCTCCGTCAGGCCGGCCACCGGCCACCGAAGCCGGGGAGGCTGGGGGAACCGGGAAGGCCGGGCCAACTCCCCGCCGGCTGGAGCGAAACAGCTGGTGGCAGCTGACTCGCATTGCTCTGCAGGTTGCGGGAGCCCTGCAGTATGCCCACCGACGGAATGTGATTCACCGGGATATCAAACCGGAAAACCTGCTGCTGGATGCCGCCGGCCGGGTCTGGATTACCGATTTCGGGGTGGCCGGGCCTCCGGTGGATGCCGAAACCGCCAGCCAGCTGTCCTCCGGGCCGGATGCACCGCTGCGAAACGCGGACGGGCTGGTGGGCACGCTGAAATACATGGCTCCAGAGCGGTTTCGCGGGGAATGCGATGGCCGGTCGGACATTTTCAGCCTCGGCATGACGCTGTACGAACTGGTAACACTGCAGTATCCCTTCGACTGCAGCAGCCGCACGGAGCTGGCCTGCGCGCTGTGTACTCGCAGCCCCGCTCCGATTCGCGACCTCGTACCGGACTGCCCGCCCGAGCTGGCCGCGATCGTGGAAATGATGCTGGCCCGCGATGTGAACTTCCGATACGTATCGACGGCTGCCCTCATTTCGGATCTCCGCCGGTTTCTGAAACATCGTCCGCTGGAGCATGCCGTCGTCCGGCAACCGGTCCGCCGGAACAGCAGCTGGTTCCGCCGGCTGCTGGAACGCTGGAGTGGCCATCCAGCTCCCGTTCCGTTCCGCCGGACGGGCCAGCCGGCCTGAGCCGCTGAGGCTGAGCCGGCCGGCCTGTCGCATTTCGCCATAAGTTATTCTGAGGAAATGTCTTCCGGTTACCGTCCTGCCTGGCGGTACTTCAGCCGCCGCTGCTGACGGGCAGCGGCCCGCTCTTTCAGGCGGGCGATGAGCCGTTCCCGTTTTGTCATCGCGGGAGGGCTGGTTCCGGTGGCGGCGTCTTCGTCCGCCTGCAGGCTCGCCGGGTTTTCCGTGTCTGTCGTGACTTGATTCGACGCAAGGGCAGGGGGCTGAGTCAGTCCTTCCCGGGCCGATGTCAGATTCCTGATCTCCTGCTGCCGCAGCATCTGCTGCTGTCGGACGAACTGCTGCTGCCGGATCATTTCCTGCTGCCGGGCCTGCACCATCTGGAACTGCAGCTGCATGGCCTGACCGGCCAGCGACATCAGTCCGCTGCTGGCTCCCTCGGTGGCGGTTCCTCCACTGCTGAACGACGTCTGCGCGGTCGATCCCCCGATAACTGTGCGTCCGCCACCTCCGTTGGCGCACTGGGCCGGTGCGGTGCCCTCCAGAACCAGCAGTCCGGCCACCAGGGCCAGTCCCCTCAACGTGTTCGACGTGTTCGCGCGGTGCATGTCGGTCTCCATTTCACATGGTTTGAGAGACAGCCGTCACATGGCCTTCAGACTGTTACGGGAAAGCCGGCCCTCTTTACACAGCCCGTCCGCGGAAATCAGGGAAACAGGAACCGGCAGAATCTGCCGGTCCCCGAGCGAAAATTCGGCGCGACCAGCCCGCAGGGCCTTGCCGAACTGTCCAGTACGCATCCCTGACGGGGTGGTCTGCCCGGAACAGGGACGACTCACAGGAAACCATCCACCGGGAGGGTTCATCTGGTCGATTCTGAAACAGGGGCCACAGCCGTCTGTCCTTTCGCGGCCTCCTGCAGACGCCGGCGGCCAGCGAACCGCGGCGGCCGAACCGCTGTCTTTGGACGGCTGCCCCCGAACTGATGTTGTGTCTGCCCCGGCTGATCGGGTAGCACCAATGGCCCGGCAAAGTCAGGCCAGTCTGCCTGGCTGCTGACTGTGCAGGCTGCCCGCCCGCAGCCGGCTGATCCATTCTCTTCGACGTCCGGTACTTCCTATGGCACGCACATCTTCACCAGATTCTGCCGAACAGAATGGTCTGGAACCCGGCAGCACGGGCAGTGCAGCGGGGACAGGCAGCGGTGGGAAGCTGGCAAAGCGGCTGACGATCCTGCTGGTGGTCACTGTCGCGGCGGTCTGGCTGGCTCCCGTCATTATCGCCAGGACGCCTCTGCTGTCGGTGTTGATTCAGCGGGCCACTGGCGATCTGCCGGTCCAGGTCACCGTGGGGTCCGCTTCGCTGGACTGGCTGTCCCCCGTGCAGTTCCGGAACGTCATGATTCTCGATCCGGCGGTGGAAGGAGAGGCGGGCCGGCTGGTTGAGATCGACTCCATCACCACGGGTCGGCAGCTGCTCGATCTGCTCCTCGATTCGTCGCACATCGGGAAAATCGAAATCCACCGGCCGGTGGTCCGTACGACTGTGCGGACGGGTGGCAGCCAGCTGGAAGATCTGCTGGCTCAGCTTCCCGCTGCGGAAGAGTCGTCGGGAGAAATCCCGTCGTTTGTGGTGGAAATCGTTGATGGGCAGCTGATTCTGGTGGATGAAAACACCGGGAAGAAGGGCGGAATCAGCAGCCTGACAGGAATGCTGGAGCATCAGGCTGGCGAGAGTGGTTTGCTGCAGACCGAGCTGAAAGGTGTCCTGCGGGACTCCGACCGGGAAGGTGCCATCCGGCTGGAAGCGGCGGTGCCTGCCTCGTTACTACTGGCCGACACGCCATCCTCTTCCGTGAGCTCTGGCAATCAGGCGGCCCGGGTGGCGGCGGTGCTGGAAAATGTGCAGCTGGCCGCCCTGCAGCCTGTGCTGACACGCTTCGCGCCCGATCTCGTCGTGCAGTGCGTGGCCAACGGAGAACTGACTGCCGACTGGAATGCAGACGGAATGGCCCCCGCTGGCAGCCTGCAGGGCAATCTGCAGCTGCACCAGTTGCTGGTTCGCTCTCCGGAGATGATCGGCACGGACGAAATGCGGATTGAAGAGGTGAACAGCAAGCTGGATCTGTCGCTGGGCAGTGGCCGGCTGCAGGTGGCGGTGATGACGTTGACCTCGGCGGTGGCGGCTTTCGATGCTTCCGGAGAAATCAGCTTCCCCCGGCTGCAGCAGCTCCTGCAGCAGACCACGCCCGCCAGCTGGAAAGAACTGGCGGAAGCCTTCGCGGAGGACGACTGGCAGGCCCGGTCGAATCTTGATCTGTCCCGCCTGGCGGCCCTGCTGCCGGAAACGCTGCGGATTCGCGAGGGACTGTCGATTACCTCGGGCACGGTCCGCGTGGCGGCCCGCAGTCAGCAGATTGACGGACGACGAATCTGGACCGGCCAGGCCGACGCGACATCGCTTTCCGCGACCGACGGTAACCAGCGGCTGACATGGGACCGCCCGGTTCAGGCCGGTGTCCGCATCCGCCGCGAGGGCGGGGCGCTGGTGATCGACGCACTGCAGTGCCGCTCGGATTTCCTGCAGCTGACCGGCCGGGGCGATGCCTCGACAGCCACCTTCGACCTCAACTGCGATCTGGATGAATTCGCCCGGGAACTGGGTCGGTTTGTTGATCTGGCCGATATTCGCATTGCCGGCCGACTGCAGGGGAAGGCCACGACCGAATACGCCCGCGAGCAGAGTTCCTTTCGGGCACACGGCGCCATGCAGGTGGAACAGTTTGACCTGCAGCTTCCCGGTTCGCTTCCCTGGCAGGAAGAAGAGCTGAACGTGCGGTTTTCCGCCGAGGGAACGGGAACACCGACCGGCGGGCTGGAGCAGCTGGAAACCGCCTCGCTGGAAGTGACCGAACGGCAGGACCGGTTCAACATCAGCCTGCTGGAACCCTTCCGCTGGCAGGATTCCACGGCCCAGGCCCGGCTTTCGCTGGCGCTGAAGGGCAATCTCGACCGCTGGACCCGCCGGCTGCGACCGTTTGTTCCGCTGGAGGGGCTGCTGGCTGGCGGCACGGCCGATATCCGGGGAAACATCACTCTGCAGCCGGCCCTGGCTCCGGTGACTGTCAGTTTTACTGATGTCACCGGTGACATCGCCAGCATGAAGCTGCACGGGTACGGCCTGTATCTGGAGGACCCGCAGGTGCGGGTGGTGACTTCCGGAACCTGGAACCAGGAAACGGGCGTGCTGGCCTCTCCCCTGACGACCTGGGCCAGCTCGGCTGTTTCCGCCCGGGCCGATAATCTGCTGGTGGTGCTCGATGGCAGCCCGCTGCCACGGATCAGCGGGGCCGTCGCCTTCCGTGGCGGGCTCGATCGGCTGCAGGCATGGTTCAATCCGCCCAGTGTTCCAGTCACCACGCGGCTGGAAGGCCTGGTCAACGGGCAGATGCAGGCCCGGCATTCCGGCGGAATGACTCGCGGACGCTGGGACATTTCCATCGAGAAACTGGGAATGCTTTCCCTGTCGGACGGAGTGGCAGCCCGGAATCCCGCAGCTGGCGCTGTCCCCGGCGGCTTTCCGGCACAGCCTGTCGGTTATTCCCGCCAGTGGGAGCCTCTGTGGCAGGAAACCGCGCCGGTTCGCATTCGGGGTGAAGGCAGCCACGAAACCGCCACCGGAACCATTCAGCTGACTTCCATGGAGGTCACTGCCGATGCAGCCACTCTGACGGCTTCCGGATCCGTGGCGGAGATGGAAACCCGCATGCTGGCCGATCTGAGCGGAAACATCAGCTACGACCTGGCCGCGATTTCCCGCCGGTTTCCCGGCCTGGCCGATTCGGGAGTCCGCATTGAAGGTCAGCAGCGGCGTTCGTTCCGTCTGCAGGGGCCGCTGGCGTCAGCCACCATCACCACACCGGCGGGCATTTCTTCCGGCGGGCCGGGTGGTACCCGGCAGTATGTCAGTCAGCAGGGCCACACGGTTACTGGCGGGATCTCACCTGACCTGCACGGGCAGGGCAGCCTGGGCTGGGCCTCCGTCAGTGCGTGGGGCGTGGATGTCAGCGGGGGCGAGCTGGATGGCCGGCTGAGCAGCGGCGTGCTGCAGTTTGAACCGCTGAATCTGACCGTGGCTGGCGGAAAAATGCAGATGACGCCACGTGTCGAACTGAACGGTCCCGAGCCGATTGTGCATCTGGCTCCGGGGCAGATTCTGGACAATGTCCAGCTGACCGAAGAGATGTGCAAAGGCTGGCTGAAGTTTGTCGCTCCCATGCTGGCCGACTCCGCCCGGGCCGATGGTCGGTTTTCGGCTTCGCTCAGTCAGGCGGTGATTCCCGCCAGCCGTCCTTCCAGTGGCGATGTCGACGGGGTGCTGTCCATCCATCAGGCACAGGTTCGTCCCGGCCCGCTGGCTTCGCAGCTGCTCTCGCTGACGGACACGCTCAAAGGCATCTTCGACGGAAAACAGAGGGTCGATACCGGGGCGCTCGGCGCCCTGACCGGGCTGTTCGGCGGAGGAAACACGGGGGCAGGGCAGGGCGCTGCCGCGACCGCCACGGGAGACAACTCCCGGCAGCTGCTGGTCCTGCCCGCTCAGGACGTGGCGTTCCGGCTGACTCAGGAACGCATCTACCACCGTCTCCTGCAGCTGCAGGTCGATGGCGTCGAAGTGCGAACCAGCGGCTCGGTCGGCCTCGATCAGACCCTCGGTCTCGTGGCGGAAATTCCCGTACAGGACAAATGGGTGTCCGGTAAAAGCTGGCTGGAATCGCTGAAAGGTCAGACGCTCAGCATTCCGATTCACGGGACGCTCGATAAACCGCAGGTGGATCAGCGGGTCCTGTCCGACCTGGCCTCGCGGGTGGCTGGAGCCGCAGCCGGGCAGTTCTTCGAGAAGAATCTGGGCGGCGGGCTGAAAAACCAGCTGGAGAAAACTCTGGGGCTGCCTCCCAGTGGTTCCGGGCCGGCCGGAACCCCGACACCCGGAACGGCCGCACCCGCGAATTCTCCCGCCGGCGGTCTGCAGCAGCAGCTGCAGAATGGCCTGGGCCGCTCGCTGGATGGACTGTTTGGCCCCCGGTCACGTTAGAATCCAG
>JAGQPV010000538.1 GCA_020426545.1 Planctomycetaceae bacterium | reverse complement strand
CATGGCTCTCGAGCACCGGCTGAGCTACCTCGCCCTGATCGGCTCCATCGCCCCGATGATCGGGCTGATGGGTACGGTGTACGGTATGATTCAGAGCTTCCAGACCATTGCCAATTCGGCGACTTCACCGAAGCCTTCGGAACTGGCCGACGGTATCTCCACCGCTCTGTTCACCACGCTGGAAGGACTGACCGTCGCCATCCCGGCCATGGTGTTCTACAGCCTGCTGCGGAACCGGATTTCCCGCTACGTGCTGGAAGTTGGCATGGTCAGCGAGCGGCTGATGTCCCGCTTTGGCGGTAAGAAACCTGCTGCAGGTGGTGCCGCTCCGGCTGCGGCTCCGGCCCAGCCCGCGGAGTAATTCCTCCCTCGGCGTGCAGTCCGGTTGTGGATCAGCCTGCTCCCTTCCGGGGGCGGGCGAAGTTTGAGACAGTTCGACCAGAGCCTCTATGGTTCCTTACTGCAACGAGGCACCTGCTCTGCAGCGGTTCATCATGCCTGGCGGAATTCAGGAGAACTGCAGGCAGGATTTCGGGCAGATTTAGACAGCGAGACCAGCTTCCATGCGGATCAAGGCCACCAAAGCAGACGTGAACGAAGTCGACATGACTCCCATGATCGACATTGTGTTCCAGCTGATCGCGTTCTTCATGGTGATTACCAACTTCGAGAACGCCAAGGCCGACGAGCGGGTCAAGCTGCCCAAGGATGAGCTGGCCAAGCCGGTGGAGATCAAGCGGGAAAAGGAACTCCTGCTGCAGATCGGCTTCATTCGCAATAAAGAGGGCGACAAGCTGTCCGATCCCCTGGTGTTTTACGCGGGCGAAGAGATCCCGGTGCTGGAGATCAGCCCCGCGCTGACGCGGGAGAACGCTTCCTACAAGTCGATTGGTGTGGACCCGAAGGATGTGACGGTTGTCATCCGGGCGGACCGGGAAGTGCCCACCGGGCTGGTGCAGGAAATGATTAAGTTCTCACAGGAGGCAGGCTTCGAAAAGTTTGCCATGAAAGCCACCCAGAAGCAGGATGGCAATTAGCTTCTCGTGGTTCAGCGTGATTTCATGCGCACTTCCGCCCCGTGCGGTCCTCCGGAACGAACAGCAGCAGTAAAGCAGGCAGTCTCATGAAGCTCCGTGGCAAGAAGAGCGACGACAAGATTGAAACGCAGATGGCGCCCATGATTGATGTGGTGTTCCAGCTGCTGATCTTCTTCATGCTGACGTTGAAAATCATCGAGCCCGAAGGCGATTTCAACATCAACATGCCGATTGCCGCTCCCTCACAGCAGCAGAATGATGAGATCAATCTGCCCGATATCAAAGTGCGGCTGGAAGCAGCCGAGAACGGTCTGCTGAATTCACTCAAACTGGGTGGCCAGAATCTGGGGAATGATGAAAACGCGTTCCTGCGGCTGAATGCCGAAATTCTGAAGATTATCGGCCGCCCGGGGAACCCGTTGACTAAAGACGTCGAAGTCGAGATCGACGCGGATTACGGCCTGAATTACGAATACGTGATTCGTGCGGTCAGCGCCTGCACCGGTCGGTTCGACCAGAATTCCAAACAGGTCGTCCGCTATGTGGAGAAAATCAAGTTTGCTCCACCGCGTCGCGAAGGTGCACCCGGCGCGTAATGTCTCTTGCTGCCTGGCTGCAGCCGGCGTAAGGAGGGGGGCCGGAAACTTCGCTTCGGTTCCTCACGGTGGCTGAGTTGGCTTCCCTGAACTGGCAGCCGAACGCTGCGAGGGGCCGTTCCATGCGATTGAGTTTTTCCCGCTGTGCCGCCTCTTCCGTGCCCGTCCGTTTCGCCGCCCTGATGGCCCCGCTGCTGGCTGTGGTTTTTCTGCAGTTGAGCGTGCTGGCTCAGACTGTGAAATACCACCCGCCGGAAGGCCAGTTCGAGATCATTGTGCCCGCGGCCGGCGAATGGCCTCCCCAGGATGATGGCTGTTGCACTCTCGGTCTGCCAGATATTCACGTTCGCATGGAAGCCGCGGAGAATGGTCGGCTGACTTCGCTCAAGCTGGGCCACATGCATCTGGGGAACGACGAGAAAGCATTCGGGCGGTTGAACGCCGAGATTCTGAGGATCATCGGTCGATCTGGAAACCCATTGACACGGGACATTCGAGTGGTCATCGATGCGGATGATGCGCTGCACCACGAATACCTGATTCGCTGTATCAGTGCCTGCACCGGTCGGCTCAACCCGGGCACGGGGCAGGTGGATCGATACGTCAGGAACATCGTGCTGGCTCCATCCAGTCGGGCGGAGCAGGCTCGTCTGTGAGGCAGGCCACTGCTCTCCTGAAAGTCAGGCCGGCACTCAGACTGCTGCGGCAGGCCTCGCACTCGTCCCGGCTGCTTCATTCGCCAAGGTCTGCCGGTTCCAGCACGGCAATGTACGGCAGATGCCGGTACTCGTCGTTGTAGTCGAGGCCGTAACCCACGACGAATTCATCCGGAATGCGGAACGCGTGGTAGTCGGGCTCGGCCGTCACCTGACTGCGTCCTTCCTTCCACAGCAGGACGGCCGCCCGCACCGAGGCCGCCTGCTGACGCTGGACAAGTTCCACCAGGGCGGTGAGAGTCTGCCCGGTGTCGAAAATGTCGTCCAGCAGCAGCACATGCCGCTGCCGCAGATCGGGCAGCAGGTCCGGGTTGAGTTTCAGATCTCCCGCAGTGGTGGTCTGCCCGCGGTAACTGGATGCCTGCACCAGACCGACCCGCAAGGGCATGTCGAGCTTGCGGATCAGGTCGGCCATCAGGATGATGCTGCCGGTGAGCACACCGAGTACCGTCAGCGGCTGCCCGGAAAAGTCGCGGCGAATCTGCTCTGCCAGCCGGGTCACACCGGTTTCGATCTGATCTGCCGTAATCAGCTGTCGCACCCGGGTCTCCAGTGGTCAGCGGTGTCTGCGGTTGTGAGTCGTGCCATCCGGCTGTGCTGCCGTGCAATCGGAACGGAACTGGTCGCCGGAGTATAGCGGCCAGACTCCTCGCGCGGCACCCGTCACCCGGGAGCCAGAATCGCGGGTGCCCTGTTCCGGCCGATGCATGACGGAATCCGGCGGTCCCGCCGGGCCAGGCAGCAGGCTGCAGACGGTCCTGATGCCACACGGTCGTTATTCCACATCGTCTCCCCCCGTTTCATAACAGTCAGTGCGCTATTCATGTCCGATCAGCAGAGTTCCAATCAGACAGGCGGGGAGAATCTGCCGGCCGGGTGGCAACGGGAGAATGTCGAAGGGCTTCACGTGGATCTGCGGCTGCCGCGGGACGGCAGCCCCGCCGGCCCCGTGCTGATCTACCTGCACGATGACGACTGCCCGCCGGTCACGGGCGATTCCGTACTGGCGGATGTGCTGGATCGTTTCGGGGCGACGGTCGTCTGCCCGGGGGCCACTTCCTGCTGGTGGACCAACCAGGTCACCCCGGATTTTCCAGGACCGGATTCCGCGGTCGAAATCTCGCCCGTGGAATTTCTCCGCAGCCAGCTGATTCCGTGGGTCGCCGAACGCACTGGCACCTCTCCTCCGCTGGTCGGACTGATGGGGCTGGGCTCGGGAGGGCAGGGCGTGCTGCAGCTGGCCTACCGGCGGGCGCGGGAATTCCCGGCGGTGGCGGCCATTTCGCCAGCGGTCGATTTCCATCGGCTGCACGGAGCCGGTACCGTGCTCGACCGGTTGTTTTCCAGCCCGGAAGCGGCCCGGCAGCAGACAGCCACCCTGTGGCTGCACCCGCTGAACTGGCCCCGACACCAGCTGCTGCTGTGCGACCGGGAGTCGCCCTGGTTTGAAGGTGCGGAACGTCTGGCGATGAAGCTCTCTTCCTCCGGGATCATGTTCGAGTCGGACTTCAACCAGTCGGCCGGGGGAGATCTGACCGCCGCATTTCACCAGTCTCTGCCCACTGCGATCCGCTTCCTCGCGGAACGACTGGAGCTGGAAAGCCGGCGGCTTCCGTAACCCAGACGCTCTCGTTGCACCCCTGTTGCCAGCCCGCCACATGCTGCCCCAAGGCATCATGCAGCGCAGGTGATTGGTGATGAACGGTTTACGACATTTCCTGTGGGTGGTGCCCGCTGCGATGTTTCGACGCCGAAACACCGGCCCCGGCAGCTGTTTCAGTGGCTGAACATTTCCCGGTCGGTTTGCAGTTTTCGCAAATCATTGGCAGGGAGTGGTTTACGGAATGCGACTCGCTTGAAGTGTCAAGGAAAATGAGCGCGGGCCGCGGTCTGGCATTCAGGTTGCTTTACATCTCTTTCGTCAGCGGGGTGACAGCGGAAAGCACC
>JAGQPV010000537.1 GCA_020426545.1 Planctomycetaceae bacterium | reverse complement strand
CTGCCTCCTCCGGCGGGCCGCCTCCAGCAGTAAGGCGACGGCATCGTCTTCGGCCAGTACGTCGAGCTCCAGCGACTCGACACCGTTCGGCCAGGCGGCGATCCGCGAGGTGATCAGCACGTGGCCGGCCCGCAGCCGGGCCAGCATCTGCCTGACCTCCTCGGCTGCGTCGTCTGTATCGACGTTATCCAGAATCAGAAGCCACCCGGGATGCGCATCGAGCCACCGCAGTACTGCTTCGATCTGCTGATCGACGGGGGCGGCCCGGCCCGCTTCGTCCAGATCACTGACCAGCACGCCCAAAAGGCCTGCCAGGTTCGACCGCAGTTCCTGCGCCGACGGAGCCGAGACGAATAGCTGGGCTGTGTAGTCGTCCGCATGCCGCCAGGCGAATTCGATGGCAGTTCTGGTCTTGCCGACGCCGCCCAGGCCGTGCAGTGCGTGCGGGGCAACGATGGCCGCGGTCGAGCCAGTTTGCTGTGTGAGCTGGTTTCTGAGCGATTCGAGGAACCAGTCCCGTCCCTTGAACAGACTGCCGATAGAGCGGAAGGGAAGGTTTCCGGGTGATGCCAGCCTCCCATTCCACCCGAACGGATCGAGCAGCGATTTCACGACGTCCAGCCGCAGTTCGCTCCTGTCCTTCACCGTATGGCAGTCGTGATTGATGGCCTTCAGCCGGCTGAGGTGAAGCCGCTGCAGCTCTGCCTGTTCATCGTCCAGCGCAGAGTTCTCCGGCCATGCTGTTGTCTCCGGCGTGCAGAACACCAGACACAGGATGCGGTGATACAGCGCCAGGTACGCTTCCCACTGCGTATAGGTCAGTCGGTGTTCGCTTCGCTCGAGTTCTTCACGCAGCCACGGCAGCCGCCCGGGCAGGTCCGGATACCGCGTGAGCATCGCCTGCACGCCCACCGGGTTCGCCACGGAACCCGACCGGCAGCCGATCAGGTGAATCACGGCATCGCAGGTTCGTATATAGTCATCCAGCTTTTCGAGCAGCTTCGTTCCACTGCTGGCGAAGTTCCCCTGGTGCTTCACCTCGCTGTGCTTCGTCTGCGCATCGTCAGCCATCTGCTCACGGAGATCACCGAACTCGGCACTGGCGGCGCTGAGAAACAGTTTCGGCATCGGGGCAGCTCAACAGAAGACGCGGCGGACCTGTGCAGGCGATCGTACCCTGGCAGGGTTCGCCGGCTCAAGAACCTGTTTCTCGCGCTGCCCCTTCCGCTCGACTTTCCCCAGATCTTCAGTCGTGTCGATCTGGTTCCGCGAGAGGCAGTGGTTTCCGGATACCCGCTTCGACCCTCATGTATCGGGACCGCCCTCCAGATGAATCAGATACAGATATCTGCCGGCCCAGCGCCGCTCCGAAAGATGAGTGGCGATTGAATACAGGCTCACCGGAGACCTGGCCGTTGCGGGCTCACCCAATGACCGACTGCTGATCGCGGACAAGGGCGCGAAACAAGAACCGCGTCGATCATGCGGCGATTGCCTGCACGTTGCACATTTCCTGGATGATTCTCAAGCAGCCGCACGCGACCGCACTCCACCGCTCAAACTGTCTAGCCCCTCGAACCGCTGACGACGTCACGGTCCTCCGGAAAGAAGGCAGCGGATTGCCGACAAACCCTTAATAGAAACCTGCCACCCACGCGCACGATTCACAAAGCAAGACTCTCGTTGTCCAGAAATCTGGCTGCATTTCTGAGTCCGACTGCAGAGCACCCAACCGAAATCTGCCGGTCAACCAGCCCTCCCCAATCATCCCCCTGCGGATCGCTGGCAACAGCATTACCTGGCTGATGGGGGTACCTCGCCCCCTCCAGGCAAAGGGACACTGAAGATGACCCGCCCTTCAATCGCCGTTGCCGGCACGACCTGCTGCAAAACAGCGTCTTTCGAGTCGGATCGCGGAGCGGTAATGGCCAGGCAGCCTTCGGGTACCGATGTCAGCGGCGGCCCGGAGACCCGGCCCTCCCTGTCAACCGGGAACAGCGGCGCCCACCCTGCCGGAACGGGTTCACCTGGCATTGCGCTCACTCTGGATATTCGACAGGCAACCGCGTCACCGTCATACAGCCAGCCGACGACAGTATCGCCCCGCTGGATCTTCCCACAGGAAGTCTTCACGAAGAAAACCCTGCGAGAACGGGAACCCATGCCGGCTGCATCTACAACTCCGTAAAAGGGCAGAACGCTTAAACAGAAAACATATGCCATAGCGAGCCACCGCGCCAGCTTCTGAGCGACGAGTCGCGACGGATTGCATGGTTCGGCAATCCACAGTGTGCGGACATACCACGAGACTCCCGCAAGGACAGCCAACCCGAATGCCACGGTGATCATGCCCATGAAATCACGCTCATTACGTGCACTACAGTGATGCGCTCACACGAAAGACTGCTGCTGCATACCCGATTCCGCGTGACATCCTATTTCCGCTTTCTGCCGGATCGACGCCTGCTGTGTGATTCGTTCGCCCGACGCCGGCACTCCTCCAGATTCTCCCTGAGAACGGTATTGTCGGGAAAAGCTGCCAGAGCCGTCTCAAGAGCGTCAGCCGCTTCTCGATACCGCCGACTCTGTTGCAGCAGAATCCCCTGCCACCAGCACAGCACAGGATGTTTTCCAAACTGCTCGAATGCCCGCTGCAGCACCTGTTCCGCTGTGGCGATCGAGCCTTCCGTTATCAGACTGTAGATCAGCGCTACCCAGTTCTGAACGTCATCGGGCGCAAGTGACACAGCCCTGGAGGCTGCCGACGCTGCCCCGTCAGTTCTCTCAGCCTGAATCAGGTTGAGTGCGAGGTGCCTCAACAGTTCGGCACTGTCGGGCTGAACCAGCAAAGCCGCGCGAAACTCATCCGCAGCTTCCGAATATCGCTCGCATCTGGAAAGCAGCACTGCCCGACAGTAATGGAATCCCGGATTGTCCCGAACTCGAACTCGCTCCAGAGTCCACTCTGCGAGATCTCGTACGTCATCGTCGGGGAGCGCACTCACCAGCGCCTGCCAGCGATTATTGTCCGGCTCCAGCAGCATTGCCCGCCAGGCCGCTGTCGCTGCCTCCCGCAGCTGTCCGGCCCACTTCAGGCATTCCGCCTGATTCCACAGCAGATCCGCGTGATCGGGGTCAATGTTCAAGGCAGCGCCGTATGCTTCCCCCGCGGCGGCATACCGTTCGCAATTCACCAACAGATCGCCCAGACTGCACGGGAATTCGAGAACGCGCGGAAAGCGAGCACTGGCGTCCTTCAGGACCCGCTCTGCTTCGTCCAGCAGACCGCTCGCCAGAAGAGTCTCTCCCAGCAGACTCCAGTTTCTCGATTCACGCGGCTCCACTTCGGTCGCCTGCCGGGCGGCGGTGACGGCCTCATCCAGTCGCCCCGCGAGCTGTAGATTCTGTGCAAGTGCCTGCAGCAGCCAGGGGGATCGCTGGCAACTCAGTGCCCGGCGATAGGCATCAGCCGCTTCCGAGTACCGCTCACATCCACTCAGAAAGCTGGCGTATCTCGCAAGCAGTCCAGAGTGATCGGGATAACGGGAGACAGCGGCCTGGAGCAGAAACTCCGCCTCTGCCATTCCGGCATCAGTCAATGAATCGGCAATCTGTCCGAGCACGCCCGGTCCCGGGCTGAGCATCCACGACTGGCCAATGGCAGCCAGCCCTCGCAGTGCGATCCGCCTCAGCGGGAACGGACCTAACCACCACAGCATTCTCAGTGGTACGGTCACCAAGCCCATCAACAGTCGCCAGGTGTAGCCGAGCGGAGTAATACTCCAGGACAGCCAGAGCAGGAACTCACGATTCATTCGTACCTGCGAATGGCCCCGACGCCGCAGGTTGCAGGCCAGACGCCAGCGGATATCCACCCTGCAGTCGTCAGATGTCACCAGTTCCTCCAGCAGCGGGAGTAACACCCTTCGGGCCTGCGGGTGTCGACGCAGCCAGGCAAGAAACAGTTCTATTTCTGCTTCCTGCCGACGCGTACTTCGAGAAGCAAACTGACTGACCAGATTGCGGGCAAACACCGGGTGAAACTCGGTTCCGAGAATTGCCAGCGCATGTCCGCGACTTGCGGGATCCTCCAGTTCGAATTGCAGTTTCTCCAGATCGTGATTCAGTTCACGAACGGTGAACGAGCGGAACGATTGCTGGAGCCTGTCGTCGAGGTATCGGTCAGCGGCGAACTGTTCCGTCAGACGTGTCAGGGCCGTCATTCCCGCAGGGCTGTTAATGTAATGCAGAGCGAGCAGCCAGGGCTCAATGAACCGGCTGTACCCCCGGTAAAGACATGAGTCGTGCAG
>JAGQPV010000536.1 GCA_020426545.1 Planctomycetaceae bacterium | reverse complement strand
CCTGTTCCAGCTTGCGGATCTCTTCCTTCAGCTTGTCGAATCCTTCTCGCGAGATCGGCTGCTTTTCCATGACGCTTTCCATGACCGTTACTGGTGGTGCCCTGTTCTGCCCAGTCGGGCAATCCGGCGAGAAGAGACCCGTTTCCGGAGCTGCTCCCCTCTTCCCGACTGTTTCCGGAGGCAAACACTTCCGAGGCACACAAAAGAAGAACGGGCCTCGCAGCAGTCCGCCAGTTCGACTGGGGGAGGTCGCTGCAGGTGCCCGTATGTTAATGATATCGTTCCACCGCCCGGAAGGCGGCTGGAGTTCAATTGTCAGTCTGTTCGAAGTCGGCCCGGCTGGCCGCTGCACCACAGCGGAATCAACTGCATGAAGCTGCATCAGCTGAATGCAACAGCAGCCCGCAGCCAGCCCTCCGGCATGCGGCCACGGGCCGGCACGGCGGACAGTCTTCCGGAACCGGCACGAACCCGGTTGAAGCTTCGTGAACCCGGCCCCGCTTCGCAACCCCGCCGTCCGGGTTGTGCAGCGGAATCGGTTTCGAAAATTATAGCGAACGCCCAGCCTCAGATGCCATACAAACGGCCCTCCGTTCTCGATCCCCGCGGGTTCTCCGGCCGCGGCCGATTTCCGGTTTCCCCGGTACCGTTTCCGGAATGGCCTCCAGGCCGGTGCCATTCCCGGGGGTAGGCGAAGGTCCATCCCCGGTGAAAGTGGGTACAGAATGCCCCGGCCCGGCCAGCCGGCCGGCTTTCGGAAAGATTTGCACGGCTCTCGGGGCCTGCCCCCTGCGTTTTTCCGCAGGGAGCGGGTATCCTGAGCATCCAGCGACCATGGACGGTCCTCTGTTTCCTGCTCACGTCCCGCTTCCTGCACCCTGCTTTCAGTGACGGATAACTGCCTGATGGACACCTGGGGACTGCTCCTCGAAATTGTGATTCTGCTGGCCGGTTGTCTGGTGATGGGCGGTGTGCTGACTTCTCTGAAGCAGAACCCGCTGGTCGGTTATCTGCTGGCGGGCATGCTGCTGGGTGGTCCGGGAGGCCTGGGAGTCATTCAGGCCGAAGAGAACATCGAAGCCATCGCCGAGCTGGGAGTGGCCCCCCTGCTGTTCAGCCTGGGGCTGGAGTTTTCCTGGCAGCGGCTGGTTGGCCTGGGCCGCAACACCCTGCTGGCCGGTGCCGTGCAGGTGGTGCTGACAGCGGTGGCCACGGCCGCGGTGGTGCTCCTGTTCGATCGGTCGATGCGGGAAGCGGTCGCCCTGGGGGCGATGGTTTCGCTCAGCAGTACGGCGGCCGTGCTGCGGGTGCTGATTGACCGCAGTGAGATCGACAGCAGCCACGGACGCAATGCGGTCGCGGTGCTGCTGGTGCAGGACATGGCCGTCGTCCCGCTGGCCATTCTGATGACCCTGCTGTCCCGCGGGGGGACGCCCACCGAAGTTGCCATGGGTGTCCTGCGAATTCTGGGGCTCGCCGGCGGGCTGGTTCTGGCACTGTACCTGCTGCTGAATCATGTGGCCGTCCGCGCCCTTGGCCAGCTGAGTGTGGAGAAAAACCGCGAGCTGACCGTCCTGCTGGCCGTGGTCGTGGGTTTCGGGGCCACGTGGGCTGCACATGCCATCGGTCTTTCACCCGCGCTGGGCGCCTTCATGGCGGGCATGTTTCTGGGCAGTTCTCCCTTTGCCACCCAGCTGCGGGCCGATGTGTCTTCCATCCGGGTCGTCCTGCTGACCTTATTCTTCGGTGCGGTCGGCATGGTGGCCGACCCCCTGTGGATTGCGGCCAACTTCCCCATGGTATTCGGCATTGCCGCAGTGCTGATTCTATTCAAGGCCTCCATCGTGTGGGGCATTCTGCGGGCGATGGGCCAGCCCAATGGAGTAGCCCTGGCCACTGGTCTGTGCCTCGGTCAGGTGGGGGAATTCGCTTTCGTGCTGGGCTCCACCGCCGTGGCAGCCGGAGTCATCGGCCGGCAGCTGCACATGGTGATCGTGTCGAGTGCCATCGTAACGCTGTTCCTCACGCCTTATCTGGTTTCGTTCGCGCCGCGGGTCGGGGCGGCACTCAGCCGTTGGCGGGGGAACGTGCAGGAACGCAAGGCAGCCGCTGCGGGAGAGCACCGCAACCTCGACGTGCTGATTATCGGTTTCGGTCCGGCCGGGCAGGCAATTGCCCAGGCACTCACTGGCCGGGGACTGCAGATACTGGTGCTCGACCTGAACCGTGCCGCAGCCCGGGTGGCGGAACCGCTTGGCCTGCATGTCCAGGCGGGAGATGCCTCCAGTGTGGAAGTGCTGGAGCATGCCGGCGCCGCTTCGGCCAGAATTGTGGTCATCACGCTGCCGGCCCGTTCGGCAGCCCTGGCCGTGATGGATTCCGTCCGGGCCATCAACTCCACAGCCCATGTCGTGATTCGTTCCCGCTACCAGAGGCATGCCGCTGAATTTGAACGGGCCGGAGCCGACGAGGTCATTGGCGATGAGTTCGAAGTCGGCCGGAGCCTGGCCGATCATGTTTCCCGGCAGGTGGATGTGCTGTGCAGCGATCAGCATTCCGACAACGGGGGCAGCGACGAGGAAGAGACCGCCCTGCTGGCCGCGACCGATCAGCGGCCGGAAGCCGGTTCTACGGGAGAGCTGTGACTCGCGGCGGCGAATGCCCCGGCAGCTGTTCCTCGACGCACTTCTAACGCAAATCATGCCGCTGAGGGCTGTTGCCGCCGGTCCTCCTTCGCGGCAGGTTCCCCCGGACGACAGCCGGTTTTCAGACGGCCGGAGAGTTCCCCCCGCAGACCGGTATGTTATGGTATGCAGGTCAGTAGACGGGGACATTTGTGCTGCCAGCCTGAGGACTCACCGCCCATGACCGTACTGAACTCGCGACGTCGACTGCTGCAGATGGGGGCCGGAGCCGTCTCTGGCGGACTGGTCGGACTGCTCGGCTCTGCTGCTGCGTCATCGGCTGCGGAAGAAGTGGAAACCAGCCAGCAGGAACAGGCCGTTCAGCATCGGCAGAAGATCATCTCCGTCAAAACCTTTCAGCTGCGGCATAAATTGAAGCAGCCGTTCGGGGCGTCGGTCTCGGTCCCGCTCAGTACGGTGCGCGAGACGCTGCTGGTGAAAATCGAAACCGATGCCGGACTGGTGGGCTGGGGAGAAACCGCTCCGATTTCGGGAACCCGCGGCACCATCGATGATCAGCTGGCCCCCCTGCTGATCGGCCGCAATCCCCTGGAATACCGGAAACTGTGGCGCGAGCTGTGGGGGCCGAACTTCGGCAATGCGATGGCCCTGGGCGGTGTGGAAACCGCTCTGAATGATCTGCGGGGCAAGACCCTGGGGTTGTCGGTGGCCGAACTGTTCGGCGGCAGTTTCCGCGAGAAGGTTCCGGTGTATGTTTCGGCGCTGGCCTATGTGCAGGGCCGCCCCATCGAAGAAGAATATCCTGAAGTCGCCGCTGAAATGGTGCAGCAGGGCCACCGCGCCATCAAGATGCGGCTGGGTCGGCATCCCGTCCCGCGGGAAGCAGCGGTGGCGGCAAAAGTCCGCGAGACCGTCGGGCCGGAGATCCGGCTGATGGCCGATGGCAACGGGGCGTACACGCTGGGATCGGCCCTGCAGATGGCCCGCGAACTGCACAACCTGAACTTCGACTTCTTCGAGGAACCGCTGCCGCAGGCTCCGCATTATGCCGGCTACGAGGAACTCTGCCGCCGCGTTCCGCTCCCGCTGGCCGCGGGCGAAGTGCTCGATTCGCGTATCACGGCGAAGGAACTGATCGACCGCCGGGCCATGCACATCATCCAGCCCGATCTCAGCTTGTGCGGCGGCCTGGGCGAAGCCCTGTTCATTGCCGAGATGGCCGCCCTGTCGGGTATCCGGTGCATCCCGCACTGCTGGGGAGGCGATATCCTCATCGCCGCCACCATTCAGCTGCTCTCTCTGCTGCCGGAACCTCACTGGGGACTGCCGACAGACACGCCGATTATGGAGCTGGACAAATCGGAGAACCCCTGGCGGGATGGCCTGGCCACCACCCGCTTCGAGCTGAAAGATGGCCTGATCACCGTACCGACGAAACCCGGCCTCGGCATCGAAGTCGATGAAGAAGTCGTCCGCCGGTTCGCCGTCTGAATTGCGATTCACTGTCAGTGCCTGTCCGGAAAGCCGGTCACGCTGCAACTCGCATGCTCGTTAGCCGAAACATTCAGGCAAGGTCGTACGCGGCTGACTGGCCTGGATTTCTTCCGTAGGTCAGGCTGTGCCTGACGAATCTAACCCTTGCGGCACCAGGCGGTTATTACATCTCTGAAGGCA
>JAGQPV010000535.1 GCA_020426545.1 Planctomycetaceae bacterium | reverse complement strand
GTCCAGGGCCAGCAGGCAGAATCAGAGAGGGAGCATCCCGGGAAGCCGGGCAGCGGAGATCAGACAGGTGGGAAGTCCGGTCGGAACGCCCGAGGCGAAGGGAGTGGAGGAATACGGGATTGCCGCCAGAGTGTCAACGGGAAACGGGTCCTGCCTCACGGGGCCGCAACACCTCTGGCAGGCAGTTACCGCGCCGGGAAAAGCCAGCCTGAGGGATCCGCACCCTGGCGGCAGGGTACGGGGTTCCCGTTCTTCTGCTTCGCGTCTCAGGCCGCTTCTCTGCAGCGGACGTCAGTCATCCGGCTCGATCCAGCCCAGGACGTCTCCGGTGGATACGGTGGCCTGATGGCCTGTCGTCCGGTCGATCACGGTGCCGGACGCCGGAGCCGCCACGTCAAAAGTCACCGCGCCCCAGACGACTTCCAGCAGGCGGTCGCCCCGGGTGACGTGTTCTCCCTGCTCGACCAGCCACAGGGACAGCCGGACCGGCGCACCCGTGGTGCCCAGGTCCGGCAGGACCACCGGGATGTTCATTCCTCGCGACCCAGCACCGCAGCCATTTCCCCGGCATGGTAACTGGAACGGACAAAGGGACCACTGGCGACCAGCTTGAAGCCCAGCTTCCGGATCAGATCGCCAATCTCGTCAAACTCCTCCGGCGGAACATATCGCTCCACGGGCAGGTGCTCGGGAGTCGGCTGCAGATACTGGCCGATGGTGATCATCTCGCAGCCAGTGGCCCGCAGGTCGCCGCACACATCCAGCACTTCCTGCATCGACTCGCCGAGGCCAAGCATCAGCCCGCTCTTGGTGGGCATGTCGGGTGCCAGCTGCTTCACGCGGGCCAGCAGGTCGAGCGTCCGCTGGTAGTTCGCGTTACGGCGGACACGGTGGTACAGCCGGGGCACGGTTTCCGTATTGTGGTTGAACACATCCGGCCGGGCCTCGACTACTCGGTCGATGGCCTGGTTGTTCCCCATGAAGTCCGGCGTGAGGACTTCCACAGCCGCGCCGGTGCGTTCCCGCACGGCCAGCACGCATTCGTAGAAGTGATCGGCTCCGCCATCGGGGAGGTCGTCCCGGGTCACGGAGGTGATCACCACATGTCTCAGCCCCAGGCGGGCAGCCGCTTCGGCCACACGCTCGGGTTCATCCAGCTGCAGCTGCTCGGTCTTGCCCTTGGGGACGGAACAGAAGCCACAGGGCCTCGTGCACACATTGCCCAGAATCATGAAGGTGGCCGTACTGTGCGACCAGCATTCACTGCGGTTGGGGCATTTGGCGCTTTCGCAGACTGTTTCCAGTCTGAGATCGTCAATCACTCCTGATGTGAACTGCATGCCGGGCTGAGGCAGCGGTCGTTTCAGCCAGCGAGGCAGGCGACGTCTGGCTGGCTGGGGCTGTGGAGGACCGTTACTCAGAATCTCAAGCTGGGACATAAACCTTCCTTACCGTCCGCTTCAGCAGCGGGTGACTGGTAAACAGATAATGCCGGCTGTAGCCCATGCGGGTGGCGACAGACCGAATCATCCGTTCTCGTATCGAGTGCATGGAGGCGGCCCGCTGCCGCTGCTGCTGGATGGATGCATACCCGGGCTCACCCGCGGGCCGCACCAGCCGCAGAAACTCCTTTGCAGGAGAGACATTCACAAACAGGCCATGACAGCTGACCCAGTCCCGGACGGCCACGCCCACGGTCGCAAACTGACCACAGCGACCATGAATTCCCGCCGCCGTTCCACCCGAAGGCTCGACCGGCATCTTCAGCTCGGCCGCAAGATCATGGACGGAGCCGTGCAGCCGCTCGACAAATGATGCCAGGCCGAGATTCAGACGGTTCAGCGGCAGAATCGGATAAACAGCCAGCTGACCGGGAGAATGCATCACGGTTCCCCCTCCCCGGCTGACCCAGCGAACGGGAATTTCCCGCTGCTTCAGTTCCTGCTGACCCGGTACCACATCGGCCCGGCTGCCGTTGCGGCCAATCGTGATGGTGGGAGGGTGTTCACACAGCAGCAGAATCCCGGAGCCATCCTCGCGGGAAGCCACTTCGTCGACGAAGTGCTCCTGCAGTGCCAGTGCCGCGTCGAAATCCAGCAGGCCCAGCAGATAGACCCGGAGCACGCCCGGTTCCTCATTGCTGGAGTCTGAAGTGAAGTTCGACATCTGCATGACAACGTCAGGTCGGCCGGAATCCCCCGGCGAACCTGCCTCCCCAATCAACTGTCCGATTTTTCGGTCCGGAACATTTCCGGAAGACTGCTTCCGCAGAATATCCGCGGGATGAAAATGACTCCGGCTCCCACGGAACCAGAGTCAGACCAATCCGTCTGCGGCAGACGTCCAGTTCTCCTCGCGGCCAACTGCCGGCTCTCGCTCGAACCGTGGCACTGCCCAGGAGAATATGGCGAGAACACTGGTACTCCCTGCCGGATTGCTGCATGATTCTATCAGCGGGACAATACCCGGACAACGGGCGCACGGCTGCCACGATGGACAGCTGGCAGTGGCGTCTGTCTTCGGAATGCAGCGGGAAGAGATGGCTTCCGCCCGGCATCGCGGGGGAAGTCGTCTCTCTGCCAGCCTGCCCCGAGACCGCTTCCTCTTTGATTGAAACCGCAGGCACCATGGCGAAAAAACCAAAACCCCAGGCAGGGGGCGATCCCAATTCCAGAATTATCTGCCGTAACCGCAAGGCACGGCACGAGTACGACATTCTGGAAGAGCTCGAGTGCGGCGTGATTCTGCAGGGCAGCGAGGTAAAGAGCATCCGCAACAACCAGGTTTCCCTGGAGGAGGCCTACGCCCGCCTGCGAAATGGAGAACTGTGGCTGCTGGGGTGTGATATTGCCGAATATCCGCAGGCCACGGTGATGAATCACGAGCGGAAGCAGCCCCGCAAGCTGCTGCTGAAGAAGAAAGAGCTGCGACAGCTGGAAGAAGCAACGGCCGTGAAAGGCCTGACGCTGATCCCGCTGACCATGCACTTCCGCCGCGGATTCGTAAAAATCAATCTGGCCACCGCCCGGGGCCGCAAACTGCACGACAAACGGCAGAAGCTTCGCCGCACGGAAGATCAGCGGGATATCCGGTCCGCCAGAATGCACCGCACCTGAGATCAGCTGGCGGGTGCGGCAACAGCCTCGGCCCGCTTGAGAAGAGCGGAGCACCGGCGACTCAACGGGATATGGCCGGATGGGCTGCTGGAAAACTCCAGCATTTTCGTATCCACCCGCTCCGCCAGTTCCATGAGGTCAAACGTCTTCCACGACTGCCCCAGCAGCGCGAGCTTGCGGACCCCATCGGGAACCTGCTGCAGCGGATCGGGCAGCAGGGCCGAGATCGCCACGGCCGTGGCGGCGGTGCGCTGGAGTTCCTGATCTCCCAGCAGCGCCAGGCCGCGGTGATGCAGCTGAATGCAGCAGATCAGATCATCCGGAAATTCCCAGCCGAGCATCAGCTGTCCGGAGGCATCGCAGTGATCCCAGCCAAAACGGGAACGCTCCTGCCGGTTCAGATTCTCGTTGCGGCTTCCCTGAGCATTCAGGAAACCGGTGTACTCTTCGGTCAGTTCGCCCGTCAGCACCGGGAGCACGAGGTCCTGCAGAATGCCGGCGGCATAAGCCAGGTCGGAATCCGCCTTCAGCAGGCCGGCCACTTCCTGGGCGAACAGCCCCCGTTCCAGGTTGACCGCCCAGAAGGAGCGGGGATTGATCAGTGTCGAGCGGATCCCGCTCATGGCCTGCTGCGCGGAGGTCGTCAGCAGGAACAGGCGACATTTCTTAACACCCAGCAGCGAAATGGCCTGCTGCGGAGTGGAGACTTTCATTCGCAGGGCAAACGCCGCGGAATTGATCAGTTTCAGAAGATTGGTCGTCAGGCCGGCATCCGATTCGATGATGCGGCCCAGCTGAGCCGGACTGGCCTCCGGATCCTGCGACTTCCGGACGAAATCCGTCACGGCCTGCGGGAGGGCTGGCAGGCGAACCGTTGAGGGCAGAACAGACGTGTTCCGTTCACCCAGAAGACGGACCCTCAGTGCTGTCCAGTCGATCATTCCGCAAACCTGTTTCGTCAAAGTGACTGCAATGACTTTCCATTCCCGGAACAGGGAGAGTCGAAAGGGTAGTTCAGAGAAATCTCCGGGGTCGGCTCCGGAATCGTGCGGACCACTCCCGCGGGACCGCCGCCAGCCTGTTAGAACAATCGCAGGGATCGCAGTAGTTCTGCATCCTGGACAGCTGGATCCTGGACAGCTGGAGCCGCGGAACGCCCCGCTCAGAACCGGGAGCTGACCCGGTGTAGTGCCGCAACAGGAGAGATG
>JAGQPV010000534.1 GCA_020426545.1 Planctomycetaceae bacterium | reverse complement strand
ATGGACAAGGAGGAGATCATCGCCCGAGCGGTCGCCGGCACGGAACGCGCCAAGCGATATTGCGACGACGTGGAGTTTTCACCGGAAGACGCGGCCCGCACTGAGATCGACTTTTTGTGCGAAGTGGTCGAACGAGCGATCGCCGCGGGGGCGACCACGGTCAACATTCCCGACACGGTCGGCTACGCGACGCCGACCCACATGCATCGCGTGATTTCGGCCCTGGTGAATCGAGTGCCGAACATCGACCAGGCGGTGATCAGCACGCACTGCCACGACGATCTCGGCCTGGCGGTAGCCAACAGTCTGGCCGGTGTGGAAGCCGGTGCCCGGCAGATTGAATGCACAATCAACGGGCTGGGAGAGCGGGCCGGAAATGCCGCGCTCGAGGAAGTTGTCATGGCCCTGCGGACCCGGCAGGACCATTTCCAGTGCACTACGGGAATCAACACCCCCCGCCTGTGCCGCACCAGCCAGATCGTCAGCTCGGCCACGGGCATGAAGGTCCAGCGGAACAAGTCGATTGTGGGCCAGAATGCCTTTGCTCACGAGGCGGGTATTCACCAGCACGGCATTCTGCAGGAGCGGACAACCTACGAAATCATGCGGCCGGAAGATGTGGGTTACGTGGGTTCCAGCCTCGTGCTGGGCAAGCACAGTGGCCGGCATGCCTTCCGCGATCGGATCGAATCGCTGGGCTATACGCTTGATGAAACCACTCTGCAGGCCGTGTTCGAAGACTTCATTCGCCTGGCCGACAAGAAGAAAGACATCTATGATGCTGATGTAACGGCCCTCATCGAGCAGCGGTCGGATTCGGTATCGGAAAAATGGAAGATCGTCAGCTGTCATTCTTCGGCCGGCACCGGCACGATTCCCACGGCCACGATTCAGCTGGAGTTTGAAGACGGGACCCGCCAGCAGGATGCCGCCACGGGCGACGGACCGATCGACGCGGTCTTCCAGACGCTGGAGCGGATTACCGGCTGCAATGCCCGGCTGGAAAATTTCGAGGTTCGCAGTATTTCCGGCGGGAAGGATGCCCTGGGCGAAGTGACCGTGGTGGTGCAGATGTACGGCCGCAGTTACCAGGGCCGCGGAATCAGCACGGACATCATCGAAGCCAGTGGCGAAGCCTATTTGATGGCCCTCAACCGGGCTGTGGCTTCCCAGGGCGATCAGGGCCGCAGTGCTCCCGTGCCACGGGGCGTGTAGGTCGTTGAACTGAGGGACCTGTGCAGGAAACCTCCGCAACTGAAGCGGCTCGTGAGGCGCCGCCGCAGTCAGCAGAAAAGAACTCGTCGGCGGTCCGCCGCTGGCGGGTTCTGATTCTGCCGGCTGCTGCCGTGCTGCTGCTGGCCGTGTGTGTCTACAAGACCACCCGCGATTACTCCCGCCCCGCGGGCGGGGCGGTGCCGGCCGTACTGAGAACAGCTCCCGCGTTCACACTGCTGGATTCACAGTCTCCCCAGGAAATGGTGCGGCTGGAAACCTGGCTGGGCCGGCACGCCATTCTGCTGGTGTTTTATGATGGCCGGCAGGGAGTCGCCGCCGACCCGCGTATTGAACAGGTACGACTGCGGGCCGACGAGATCGACCGGGCCGGAGCGAAAGTGTTCGGCATCAGTACGGCTCTGCCCCAGCAGAACCGGGCAGCCATGATCGCTCGGCGGCAGCAGGATCCCGCGTACAATATTCCATTCCCGGTTCTGACGGACCTTCCACCGGCGATGGCTGTCCACCGGCTCTGGGGGACGGTCGATCCAGCCGGGAATCCGGTGCCGGCTGTCTTTGTGATCGACCGGGCCGGGCGCGTGCCCTGGCAGGACGGTCACCCCGTTCCGGCGGGCGATGTTACCGAAGCGGTCAACAGACTGCTGTCCGGCGGGTGAAGTGCCTGCGGCGATCCATCGATGGGTTTTCCGCCCGCGGGACAGCTGTCAGCGGCCTGGCACCGGTTGACCACCGGCGGTACGCTCTGCTGCTGAAACGAGCCCACCAGTGCCCCGCCAGTGCTCCGGAAGAGTTCCCATGACCGATCAGGCCGATTCCCAGCCACAGTCCTCCGCACCCGTGCAGCGGCCCCGCAGGCCGCAGGAAATGTCCGGCCGGCTGGTCGTAGGCGGGATTTTCGCATTCTCCGTGCTGGCGGTCGCCGTGCTGTGGATCTATTCCGTGCTGCACGCGGCTCCGTTTCTGGAACTGACCAGAGACATCGGCACGCATTTTCCGGACAGCCGCCCCAAGGTGACCGGTGGTCAGCACAAGGTGCGGCCCGATTCGCCCAAAATTCTGCGGGTGGTTGTGCGGGGGAACTTCGGCCCGGAATCCGACAGCGAGGCCGATGAACGGAAAGCAATGCGGCCGGAGGATCTCGACAGCCAGCTGGAATCACGGGCCGCAAAGTTCGCGGAAGACGTGCGGGACTTCGTGATCGAGCGCTATCCGCAGTTGCCCGACTACAACCAGCTGGAGATTCACGTGTTCTGGCCGGAGCCCGAGCAGGAGATCCATCAGTGGCCCTACAGCTGGGAAGTGGAGGAACTGCTGCAGGCCTCTGCCCCGCCAGCGGCCGGAAATCGGCCGCCCGCTGCTGAACCAGACAGCCCCTGAAACAGAGCGTCTGCGGAAACTGGACGTCTGCAGAAACAGAGCGGCCCCGCCGAACCCGGAAGTGGATTCGGCAGGGCCGACTGGTCTGCTGGAGCCGTCACCAACCCCTGACAACCTCGAACGGTTCGAACCTTCCGGCGGCTCGCGGGATCGGGATTCCGGCCCCGGCAGCGAGAGCATCGGAAATCCGCCTGCTTCCGCCCTCAGGTTCTGCTTCAGGGAATCTGCGGGTAGACAATGGCCGAGTGCGAGGCGGGCGGAGTCCACACCTGATACGGCCCGATCGCTGGCCGCGGGGGAGGCATGGGACCGTACCAGCCGTAACGCATCGGCAACCGGGGGGCCGCATAGCCATACCCCTGAGCATAGCCATAGGCCGGGCCAGCGGGAACAGCGGCGGAGGGCTCGCTGTCATCGTCCTTTGAATCGCCCCTGTCGGCCAGCAGCGGCGCACCATACGGGCAGGAAGGACAGTCGGTTCCCTTCACCAGCCAGATGTTGCGGAAGTGGACCGGATTGCTGTGATTCTGCAGTTTGATCGGCAGAGGATTCGGGCCTTCCGCCGCACCGGCACCGGTCTTCCCTTCCACCGAGACGTTGTCGTGAATCAGCGTCCCGTTGTGCCACACGCTCAGCCGGGCGTTCTCGGTCTTCTCGCCACTCTCGTTGAAGCGGGGAGCGCGGAAGCAGATGTCGTATGTCTGCCACTGCATGGGCGGCAGGCACATGTTCAAGTCGGGTTTGCGGCTGCGGTACAGCGCTCCGCATTCATTGAATTCCCCCTTCAGGCCGAAGGAATCCAGCACCTGCACTTCGTACCGGCTCTGCAGGTACACGCCGCTGTTGGCCCGGCCCTGGCCACGGGCCTTCGGCATGAACGGCAGCCGGAATTCCACGTGCAGCGTGTAATCCCGCCAGGTGTTCACGAACTGCGTGCCGACTTCCAGCAGGCCATCCTGGGTGATCTTCGGATTCTTTAGTTCATCCGTTTTCTTCCCGTTGAAGATGACGGTGGCTTCAGGCGGAGCCATGGCTCCCAGTGTCGGGCTGACCCGCACAATGCGGCAGAGTTCTCCCCGGAACTGTCCGTCGGCGTCGAGCAGCCGGGCCCGTCCGTCGGACAATTCCACCGACAGTTTCTCTCCGGTCAGCCGCAGCACGGAACCTTCGCGGGAGCCGGTGAGGGCAGTCACCAGTTTGCGGTCCCAGCCAGCTCCCGGCAGTCCGCCCGCCAGCAGAGAACCGGCAAAGCTGCCGTCTCCCAGGGCCACGACCTGCAGGCCAGTGGAACCGTAGTACCAACCCTTCTGAGGGGGAGCCGTCACTCCCAGATATTCCCCCTGCAGCTGTTCATCGAGATCCACGGCCTCCTCCCCGGCAGCCGGCGGGCCATCATCGGCAGCGCAGACGGGTCGGGTCAGTCCGACAGACCACGTTAGTCCGGCTGTCAGAGCCAGAACGAGCAATTTCGCAGCAGACGCCATAGAAACACTCCAGCAGACAGTTCTACCTGTATTGTCCAGTCCCCCCAGTCTGTAGCGGATGGGAGACGGGAAACAAGCAGGAAGCGGAAAAATCTGTCGCTGGAGTCAGGATCTGTGCAGGACGGGTCTGCCTGTGCCGACGAAGGCGGCTTCAGGTCGGTCCGGCTGCCCGGCGGCTGTCGCATTGTGCGAGGCTGAAGGGGCAGACGGCATCGAACAATGCTGCGGCACA
>JAGQPV010000533.1 GCA_020426545.1 Planctomycetaceae bacterium | reverse complement strand
GCTGTGCTCCCTGACCACTGAATCCTGACCACTGAATCCTGACTACTGGCCCCTGCACCATGTCTCAGCCTGAAACCCCGCAATCCACAGCAGCCAGTGCCTCCGGCGGCCAGCTGGAGGGCGGGGCCTATGAGATCATTCGCAACCGGCTGGCCACTCACGCCGCCACGCTTCGCAGTCGTCTCGGCGAGCTGAACAACGCCCGCAAGGACGTGTTCGGCTCCATCGAAACGGCCCTGGTCAACACCGACCGCATCACCACTGCCAACAACTGCATCCCCCGGGACATGGTGCCCGTCGGCCGGCGGTTTCTGTTCGGGTATAACGTCCACTTCGGTCTCCGCACCGAACGCCACCTGGCCGACGTGTTCGCCATCTATGAATTCAGTGACGGTCACTTCCACGAGCAGCCGCTCGACCTGATTCAGGAAGAACGGTTCCAGAAGGACTTCCACGACGTCTACCGGTTTTATCGCGATGCCGTGTTCTCCCGGTTCTTTCTCAAAGGGCCGCACCTCTACATGGTGTTCCGCGTGGGCCGCTCGGTCAGCGATATCAAAACCTTCAAATGGGCCATCGACGGCGACCGGCTGAAATACATCGACAACCGCAGCGATCACGAAGTCACCTTCCCGCCCCAGCACGAATTTGAATGGGTCCGCACTCACCGCGATCTGCACCAGTCGGGCACCCATCCGCACATTTCCATTGAAGACCGTGTGTTCGTGGAAACCGTCGGCGGCGACCTGACCATCAAAGTCGAAAACAACACGGAATCGGGCGAAGGCATTCTGTCCGAACCGGTGGACGACCCCGATCAGACGCTGGACGATGCCGAAGTGCTGTATGCCAGCCTCGATAATCTGATCCTGCTGAAGATTCGCCCCTATCAGGAAAAGAACTTCCGCTACTTCGTGTTCAACGAAAAACTCCAGCAGGCCACGCGGCTCGATGCCATTGCCGAAGCCTGTGTCCGCCTGCCCGATGATCACGGACTGATCTACTCCAGCGGCTATTACCTGCAGGCGGGAGACTCCCGCCGGTTCGACAGCGACCTGGCGGCGATGATGTTCGACCGCCGCATCGCCGCTCCCAACGGCGAAGACTATCTCTACGTCTTCACACACCGCGAGTCGGGCACGTATGCGCTGCTGGCCTACAACCTGATCTCGCAGGAAGTCTCCGTCCCGCTGGTCTGCAACGGTTTCAGCTTCTTCGAGAACGGCGAGCTGCTGTGCTTCCGCTGTCATGAGGAACCCCAGAAGCACCACGCGATACAGATCTGGCAAACGCCCTTCGTCGGCGAAAATCACGTTCCCGAAACGCATACCGACTCCTACCTGTACCGCATCGGCAATCGCGAGATCGTCCGCGGCATGGCCGAGTGCCAGGAACTGCTCAACCTGCTGGACAAGGACGACAGCTGGTCGGGCCTGTATGTCGATGTCGTCAAGAAATCCGGCGACGTTCTCGATTCGTATTTCTGGCTCGATCGCCAGGAAACCTGCCGGCTGGATGAACCGCTCCGGGAGATTCGCGGTGCCGCTTCCGCCGCGGTCGAGGAATTCGAAAAGGTCGTTCGCGTTCGCCGCGAGACCGAACAGAAAACCGCCGCGGTCGCCTCTGCCACCACAGGAATTCTCAAACAGAGCAACAACCGCCGCTACGAGACCATCGACGACTTTGTCTCGTCCCTCGGCGACCTCCGCCGGGTGCGGGGAGACATCATCTCCCTGCGGGAACTGCGATACTCCGACTCGGCCCGCATCACCCGGCTGGAAGAACAGGTCACCGAACAGACCGAACGCATCTCGCACCGCTGCGTGCAGTTCCTGCTGAGTGAAGGTGCCCTCGATCCCTACGCCGCGCGGGTGGCCGAAGCGGCTGCCCAGGTGCCGCACCTGGAAAAAGTCACTGAGGCGAAGCAGGTCGCCGAGGCCATCGACACCGGGGCTGCCGAGCTGGAAATGCTGATTGAGATCGTCAGCAATCTGCCGATCAGCGATGCCACCCGCCGCACGCAGATCATCGACCAGATCTCCGCCATCTTCACCGAAGTCAACCAGGCTCGCGCCGCCCTGCGCCGCCGGCAGCAGGAACTGTTCGCCGTCGAAGGAACCGCCGAGTTCAGTTCGCAGCTCAAACTGCTCAACCAGGCGGTGGTCAAACTGCTCGACGTGGCCGACACGCCCGAAAAGTGCGACACCAGCCTCACCCGCGTGATGATTCAGCTGGAGGAACTTGAAGGCCGGTTTGCCGAGTTCGACGAATTCGTCGTGCAGCTCAGCGAGAAGCGGGACGAAATCTACAACGCGTTCGAGTCCCGCAAGCTGTCGCTGGTGGAAGCCCGCAACCGCCGGGCCGCCGCCCTCGGCAAAGCCGCCGACCGCATTCTCACCGGCATCCGCAGCCGGGCCGAAAGCCTGGAATCCATCAGCGAGATCAACGGCTATTTCGCCGGCGACCTGATGATCGCCAAAGTCCGCGACCTCGTCAGCCAGCTGGAGGAGCTGGACGACAGCGTCCGGGTGGACGACATCCGCAGCCGCCTGAAGAGCATTCAGGAAGACACCGTCCGCCAGCTGAAAGACCGGCAGGAACTGTTTGTCGATGGCGAGAACATCATCCGCCTCGGGCAGCATCAGTTCTCGGTCAACACCCAGCCGTTTGATCTCACCACCGTGATGCACGAGGACGAGCTGTCCCTGCACCTGACTGGTACGGCCTTCTTCCTCCCGCTGCGCGACCCACGGCTGGAAGCCTGCCGCGACTGCTGGAACCAGGAACTCGTCTCCGAAACACCCGACATCTACCGGGCCGAGTACGCCGCCTACCTGATGTACCAGCAGCTCAGCCGGCCCGCAGCGACATTGCAGAAGGGAACAGGACCCCGGCCGGAGGAAGACGCCGCGGCCGAAGAATCCGCCGGCCCGCAGTCGCTCGATGATCTCCGCCGACTGAAAGACCAGGAACTGCAGGCCTTCGTCACGAAGTGGATGGCCCCCCGCTACACCGAAGGCTACATCAAGGGCGTGCACGATCACGACGCCGCCCGCATTCTCCGGGCGATGCTCGACATCGACGCCGGCGTGGGACTGCTGCGGTATCCCTCCCGCGCCCGGGCCATGGCCGCGCTGTACTGGGAACAGTTCATCGACCGGCGAACCCGCACCCGCCTTGAAGGACGAATTCGCGGCTTCGGCACCGTGGCCAGTCTGTTCCCCACAGCCCGGGCCCAGAACGACTACACCGCCGAGCTGCAGCAGTTCCTCACCGAGTTCGCCCAGGAAGAGCTGCTGTTTCCGCAGCGGTACGTTAACCAGGCAGCCGAATACCTGCTGGCCGAACTGCAGGACGGCGACGGGTGGGTCATCAGCCGCACCGCAGCTGATCTGTGCCGCGAATTCCACCTGCATCTGCAGCACAACGACTCCCGCGCGAAGTTCGACGCCGCCTTCAGCGGACTGAAGAAAGACCCCGTCGGCCAGTTCCTCCAGCTGCGGGACTGGCTCGAGGCCTGGGCCCGAGCCACCGACCTGCCCGACGACGAGGCCGAGTCCCTCGACGAAGCCGCCGTCATACTGCTGCTGTATGGCGAACCGCCCGTCGAGCAGATTGCCGATGTCGAGCTGTTCCGCGATCTGGAAGGCATGGCGGGCGATCATCCCCGCATTGCCGGGGGCCGCTATCACCTCAACTGGCTGCACCTGCAGGAACGCTTGAGCGAATACGAAGCCAATGGCGCCACCCGCTTCCGTGAATTCGGCCAGCTGAAAAAGCAGCTGGTCGACGAGGCCCGCGAGGAAATGCGGCTGGACGAATTCCGCCCGCGGGTGATGACATCGTTCGTTCGCAACCGGCTGATCGACGAAGTCTACCTGCCTCTGATCGGCGCGAACCTCGCCCGGCAGATCGGCGCCGCCGGCGACCAGAAGCGGACCGACCGCATGGGCCTGCTGCTGTTGATCTCACCGCCGGGCTACGGCAAAACCACGCTGATGGAATACGTGGCCAACCGGCTGGGCATCATCTTCATGAAGATCAACGGCCCCGCCCTGGGCCATCAGGTGACTTCGCTCGATCCGGCCGCCGCCCCCAACGCGGGCGCCCGCGAGGAAATCGAGAAGCTCAATCTCTCATTCGAGATGGGCGACAACGTGATGATCTACGTGGACGACATTCAGCACTGCCATCCCGAATTCCTGCAGAAATTCATCTCCCTGTGCGACGCCCAGCGAAAGATTGAAGGGGTGTCCCGTGGCCGCACGCGGACGTTCGACTTCCGCGGGAAGAAGGTCGCCGTGGTCATGGCCGGCAACCCGTACACCGAAAGCG